>CAXUEN010000356.1:0-3019 GCA_964249945.1 uncultured Caulobacteraceae bacterium
GTACCGCAAGAAGGACCGGCCCAAGTGAGCGCCCCGTCGCTGAGCGCCCACGCCTCGGCGCTGGGCTGGGCCGGACTGGCGGCGGGGCTTGCGGGCCTGGGCGTCTACATCCTCGTGGTGCTGCGCCAGCCCGAGGTGGTGCGCATGCTGAACGGCTCGGGCCTGATGCTCACCAGCCTGGCCCTGACCCAGGCGCGCGCGATGATCGGCGCGTCGGAGGGTCCAACGGCCTTTCCGGTCCAGTCGGCGGTGGCGCTGCTGATCCTGGCGGTGCTGGCCCAGGCGGCGGCGGCTCTGCGCAACCGGCGGGCCTGGGACGGAATGGAGCGGCGTCGGCCAGACGTCGGGATGTGGGACGGGGCGGGCGTGCGCGCCCGCGCCGAGGCGGAGGAACGCGCGTGAACGCCAACCTGGCGGCTATCGCCTACCTGATCTCGGGCGTCCTGTTCATCCTGGCTCTGCGCGGCCTGTCCAGCCCGGTGACCAGCCGGCGCGGCAACCAGCTCGGCATGGTCGGCATGGCCATCGCGGTGGGCACGGCCCTGCTGACGCTCTGGGGCCAGGGCGCGCTGGACCCGGTCACCATCGCGCTCATCTTGGTGGGCGTAGGGATCGGCGGAGGCGTCGGCGCGGTGATCGCCCGGCGCGTGCCCATGACCGCCATGCCCCAGCTGGTGGCGGCCTTCCACTCCCTGGTGGGGCTGGCCGCCTGCCTGGTGGCGGTGGCGGCGATCTATACGCCCGCCGCCTACGGCATCGGCCTGCCGGACGGGTCGGTGCGGCTGGAGAGCCTGGTCGAGCTGTCGCTGGGCGTGGCCATAGGGGCTGTGACCTTCACCGGCTCGCTGATCGCCTTCGCCAAGCTGAACGGCAACATGAGCGGGGCCTCCATCCTGCTGCCCGGCCGCCACGTCATCAACATCGCCATCGCCATCGCCGTCGTGGTGCTGATCGTGGTGCTGGCGGCGAGCGGCGGCCACGCGATCCTGGCCTTCTGGGGCATCTTCGCCCTGGCGCTGATCGCCGGCGTCACCCTGATCATCCCGATCGGTGGGGCGGACATGCCGGTCGTCGTGTCCATGCTGAACAGCTATTCCGGCTGGGCGGCGGCGGCGCTGGGCTTCACGCTGGAGAACACCACGCTCGTCATCACCGGCGCCCTGGTGGGATCGAGCGGCGCCATCCTCAGCTACATCATGTGCAAGGGGATGAACCGCAGCTTCGTCTCGGTGATCCTCGGCGGCTTCGGCGGCGACGCCTCCGCGGTCGACACCAGCGGGCGCAAGGAGACCCGGCCGGTGAAGCAGGGCTCCGCCGACGACGCCGCCTTCATCATGAAGAACGCCTCCAAGGTGATCATCGTCCCCGGCTACGGGATGGCGGTGGCCCAGGCCCAGCATGCCCTGCGCGAGATGGGCGACACGCTGAAGAAGGAAGGCGTGGAGGTGAAGTACGCCATCCACCCCGTGGCCGGCCGCATGCCCGGCCACATGAACGTCCTGCTGGCCGAGGCCAACGTCCCCTATGACGAGGTGTTCGAGCTGGAAGACATCAACGCCGAGTTCGCCGCCTGCGACGTGGCCTTCGTCATCGGCGCCAACGACGTCACCAACCCCGCCGCCAAGACCGACCCCACCTCGCCCATCTTCGGCATGCCGATCCTGGAGGTGGAGCGCGCGCGCACGGTGCTGTTCATCAAGCGCGGCATGGCGGCCGGCTATGCCGGGGTGGAGAACGAGCTGTTCTTCCGCGACAACACCATGATGCTGTTCGGCGACGCCAAGAAGATGGTCGAGGGCATCCTGAAGGCGCTGTGACGGCCGCGCGCCCATGAGGCTCGTCCCGCGGTTCCTGGCGCCGGGCGCCGAACGGCCGCCCCTCGTCACCTGGGTCTATGGCGGCCTGGGCCTTCTCCCCTTCTTCGGCGGCGCCGGGGCGGCGGTGCTGTTCTCAGGCCTGCCGCGCCTCGTCGCCCAGCTGGAGCTGATCGCCTATGGCGCGCTGATCCTCTCCTTCCTGGGCGGAGGGCGCTGGGGACTGGAGATCGGCCGGCGGCCGGTGCGGGCGGCGGTGATCAGCGCCTCCATGGCGCCGACGGTCGTGGCGTTCCTGATCCTGATCGCCATGGGCGCGCCGAACCCGTGGCGGCTGGCGGCCCTGTCGGCGGCCTTCGTGGCGCAGTGGGCCTGGGACGTCCGCTCCGCCGACACCCCCGCCTGGTATCCCCCGCTCCGTCACCTGCTCACCGCCGGGGCGGTGGGCTGCATGCTGGTGGGGGCGGCAGCCGGGCGCTGAGCGCGATCAGTTGAGGCCCTACAGGCCCAGATCGCTCAGGCCCGGATGATCGTCCGGACGGCGCCCCTGCGGCCAGCGGAACAGGCGGTCGGCCTCGGCGATGGGCAGGTCGTTGATGCTGGCGATCCGCCGGGCCATCAGGCCGCGGCTATCGAACTCCCACAGCTCGTTGCCGTAGGCGCGGAACCAGGCGCCGCCGGCGTCACGCCACTCGTAAGCGAAGCGCACCGCCATGCGGTTTTCGCGAAAGCCCCACACCTCCTTGATCAGGCGGTAGTCCAGCTCCGTGGACCACTTGGCCTTGAGGAAGGCGACGATCGCGTCCCGCCCCTGCAGGAACTCCGTCCGGTTCCGCCAGGCGCTGTCGGCGGTGTAGGCCAGCGACACCTTGGCCGGGTCGCGGCTGTTCCAGGCGTCCTCGGCGGCGCGCGCCTTGCGGGCCGCGGTCTCGGGCGTGAAGGGCGGCAGCGGCGGACGGGGCGCGTCGGCCATGGCGCTCAGCCCTGCGCCTTGCGGCGCCGCCGGAAGGCGTGCAGCAGCGGCTCGGTGTAGCCGTTGGGCTGCTCCAGGCCGTCGAACACCAGGGCGCGCGCGGCCTGGTAGGCCATGCTCTCGCCCTCGCGGCCGGCCATGGGCTCGTACAGGGCGTCGCCGGCGTTCTGGGCGTCCACCTTGGCGGCCATCCGCTGCAGCGCCGCGTCCACCTGCCCGCCCGTCGCCACCC
>CAXUEN010000357.1:0-2988 GCA_964249945.1 uncultured Caulobacteraceae bacterium
CCTTCGATCCAGTTGAACCGCGGCGTGCTGAGCAGGATGAAGTGGATCAGCAGAGCCAGGGTGAACAGGAATACGAAGAGCCCGATCAGAGCGCGCCGGGGATCGAATAGAAGCCACATCCTCCACATGTCGTCTTCTCCCTAGACCAGGAACGATTGCAGGGACTGGTGGGCCATCTTCACGCCAGTGGTCAGCGCCGCGTATCCGTTGGGGCCGGGCAGCCAGGGCCGCCAGTTCCAGACCAGGATGTGCGCGACGATCGCGATCACCGTGAAGATGATGAAGCTCGTCAAGAAGAGCTTGTGGAACTCCTTCGCTTCGGCTTCCGTCAGCCCTGAAAGGCTGACGTTGGCGTCCCTTTCCATCTCCTTCTCCTCCTTTGTTCGCCGCCGTCCGTCCCCCTGGGGAGATCAGCCGCCGCAGCGCCGCCTGCCGTGACGACCATCGTCGCGGCGTCTCATCCGGCTGCGCAGAACCCAGTCGGAATGGGGGAGGGCGGCGCTCATGCGGCCAGCCCCTGCATGATGTTGGCGTGCGCCTTGGCGAGGCGGTCGCCGGAGACCCGCGCTTCGCCCGCCAGGCGCGCGCCGCGCTCGGCGGCGTCGCGCAGGCTCTTGGCGGCGGAGATGCGCACCAGCACGGGCTGGGCCTCCAGCAGGCGGTCGAGCTCGGCCTTGGCCGCGTCGTCCCAGGCCAGCTCCACGTGCCGGCGGGCGGGCGTGGCCTCCACCCTGTCCATGGCCGAGGCGAGGGGAAGGATGTGGAAGAGCGCGTCGAACAGCGCGTTGCACACCTCCTGCACCAGGTAGGTGGCGCCGGCGTAGCCCATGAACGGCGTGCCGGTGTGGCGACGCACCACCGCGCCCGGGAAGGAGGCCGGGATCCAGGTGGCGCGCGACCCGGCCTCGGCCATGTACATGCGCTCGTTGAAGCTGCCGAACATCACCAGGGGCGGGGTCTCGCGCACGGCCTTGCGCACCGCCTCGTTGTCGGACTTCACGCCGGCGCGGCGCGAGACGGCGAAGGTGCAAGGCAGGCCGAGGTCGCCCTCCAGGAAGTTGCGGACGCCCCGGGCGTAGGTCTCGTTGGCCACGATGGCGAAGCTGGCGGTGCCGAAGAAGTCCTGGGTCACCGAGCGCCAGAGGTCCCAAACCGGCTTGATCGTGGTGTGCTTCTCGCGTTCGATGAACGGCTCGGGGTCCAGGCCGGTCAGCTCGCCGAGCTTGCGCAGGAACAGCGTGGTGGACTCCACCCCGATGGGCGCTTGCAGGTAGGGCCGCTCCAGGGTCTCGCAGAGGTTCCTTCCGAACTCGCGGTAGAGACAGACATTGACCTCGGCGTCGGCGAGCTTGCGCACGTCGGCCAAATGGCTTCCGAGCGGGAAGACCATGTTCACCTGGGCGCCTATGCCCTCGATCAGGCGGCGGACCTCGGTCAGGTCGCTCGGCAGGTTGAACATGCCATAAGTCGCGCCGACGATGTTGACCCTGGGCTTCTCGCCCTCAGCGCGCGGGCGGAGTTTCGGCGGCCCCTTCTTGGGGCCGAACTGGGTCCAGAGCCAGGTCAGGGCCCGGTCGGCGGACTGCCACTGGTCCTCGTCGATGGTGCGCGGCAGGAAGCGGGCGATGTTGGTGCCCTCGGGCGTCACCCCACCCCCGATCATCTCGGCGATGGAGCCGGTGACCACCACGGCGGGAAGGCTCGGGTCCAGCGTCTTCCAGGCCCGCTTCATGGCGGCCTCGGTGCCGGTCTGGCCCAGCTCCTCCTCGCCAAGCCCGGTGACGACGATGGGCAGCTCGTGGGGGGGCAGGGCGTCGGTGTAGTGCAGGACGCTGGTGACCGGCAGGTTCTCGCAGCCGACCGGGCCGTCGATGATCACCTGCAGGCCCTTGATGGCCGTGAACGCGTAGACCGCGCCCCAGTAGCCGCCCGCCCTGTCGTGGTCGAGGATCAGGCTCACGTGCCCACCGCCTCTTCCTGGGCGCGCAGCGCGGCCTGGGTCTTGGCGTAGCGGGCCTTGAACTCGGGGCGGGGGACGGGGGTGTCCTCCCATACGCCCGCCGTGTCGCCGGCGCCCACGCCCTCGAAGAAGGCGCTCATGCGCTCGAAGCGTGCTCTGTTGGCCAGGGCCGCGTTGACCACGGTGGCCAGCGAGCCTGCGCCCGCCACGCCCATCAGCGGCCGGGCCGAGATCAGGTTGGTGAAGTAGAGCGCCGGGACCGAGCGCTGCTTGGCGTGCTGCACCACGGGCGTGGTGCCGATGGCGAGGTCGGGGCCGTGCGCCTCGAAGGCGGCGAGGTCCTGCTCGAGCGAGGCGCGGTACTGCACGCGGCAGCCGTGCGCCTGCAACCAGTCGCGGTCGGGCTCGGACCAGGCGGTCTGCGGGCAGGCGGTGCCGACGTAAGGCACTTCCGCCCCGCTCTCGATCAGCAGGCGCGCGACCAGCAGCTCGGAGCCCTCGTAGCCGGAAACGGTGATCCGCCCCTTGATCGGCCTGGCGGCCAGCGCGCCGGCGATGGGGCCGAGCACCCGCGTCTTTGCGGCGTCGACCTGCGCCCGCCCGATCCCGCAGGCCTCGCCGATCGCCTCCAGCCAGGCGGCCGTGCCGTCGCGGCCCACGGGGGCCGAGCCCACCACCTTGCGGCCGGCGGCGGCAAACTCGCGGACGCTGGCGGTATAGTGGGGGTGGATCGCCGCCACCGCCGCGCAGTCCAGCGCGGCGTAGAGTTCGCGCCACTCGCGCGTGGGGACGACCGGGCCGGCGGCCAGGCCCATAGGCTCCAGCATCATGCCGACGCCGACCGGGTCGGCGGGGAACATCTCGCCCAGCAGCGTCACGGTCGGTCGGTCGGACGTCTGCGCGGGCGCCTGCACCGGACCCTGCTCGGCCTCGGTGCGGGCGTAGCGCAGCATGGCGCCGGCCAGCACGTCCTTGGCCTCGGCATGGGTCGGCACGCCGAAGCCCGGCACGTCGATGCCGATGATGCG
>CAXUEN010000358.1:0-2986 GCA_964249945.1 uncultured Caulobacteraceae bacterium
CCGCCGCCCCCATCAGCGCCCGCTCGTAGAGCAGGCCGGAGGCTGCGCTGGGCTCCGCCGCCTCGGCGAGGCTCGCCAACTGGCAGGCCGCGAGCGCCGAAGCGGCGAACGCCAGGACCGCGGGGAGGCTGAAGGATCTTGGCACGCGCCTAACACCGGGCGGCAGGGTTAACGCCGGCTTAAGCGGCGCCGACCGAGGCGCCGTGGACGGGCCGGCGGCGGCGTGGGAGGATTGGCCATGCGGCTCTCCACCGACTTCTGGGTCTCGGCCCTGCTGCGCCGAGCCGAGCAGGGGGGCGCCTTTCCCGCCGTGGTCCGCAGGGGCGACGCCCAGGCGGGCGCCGTGCTGGTCAAAGTCATCGACCGGCGCGCCGGCCGCTTCGACCTCTATGCGGAGGCGGTGCGGGGTGAGGGCGAGCGGGTCTGGATGCGTCCCGTCGCGGCCGAGGACGAGGCGGCGCAGGACGCCTATGCCGAGCGCGCGGTGCGCTTCGATCCCGACGTCTGGATCGTGGAAATCGACGACCCCAAGGGCCGCCACTTCCTCACCGAGCCGGTAGAGGCGCGTTAACTGCCTTCCTACACCGGCCCGCAAGCCCGCCCCGCTACGGTGCCGCCTTCGACGCCACGGAGGTGCGGCCGCATGATCTTCCTCATGAACGACACGGTCCTGGACGTGGACATGCGCCGCCTCGCCCCGCCCCTGGCCGCCGGCCGCTTTCGCGCCTTGTCCCTGGACTTCGTGCTGAAGCTCGGCCGCGAGCTCTATGCCGAACAGCCCCTGCTGCACCGTGACGAGCCCGAGCGCGCCTGCCGCCTGGCTGCCCTGATCGTCTGCAAGGCCCCCAGGGTGAACGCCGCCCTGTTCGAGCCGCCCCAGGCCGGCTGCGCCCCCGACAGGGTGGGATCGCGCCTGGCCGAGGTGGCGGTCGAGGTGCTGGCCGAACTCAGCGGCAGGCAGGCCGCCTCCGCCCTCACCCCCTACGCCGTGGACTGCGAGGTGTGGCGGCGGATGGCGGCCTGAGCCCAGCGCGCCGCAGCTCGGGGCGCGCCCGGGCGTGACACGGGTGCGCCCGCGCCCTATCTGCGCGCATGCCCGAACTCGATCCCGGCGCCGAGGCCGCCCGCCGGCGCACCTTCGCCATCATCTCCCACCCCGACGCCGGCAAGACCACGCTGACCGAGCACATCCTGCTGGCCGGGGGCGCGATCCACCAGGCCGGCGCGGTGCGGGCCCGGGGCGAGCAGCGGCGCACCCGGTCGGACTGGATGAAGATCGAGCGGGAGCGGGGCATCTCGGTTTCCGCCTCGGTGATGACTTTCGAGCACGAGCATCTGCTGTTCAACCTGCTCGATACACCCGGTCACGAGGACTTCAGCGAGGACACCTACCGGACCCTCACCGCCGCCGACTGCGCGGTCATGGTGCTGGACGCCGCCAAGGGCATTGAGCCGCAGACCTTGAAGCTGTTCGAGGTCTGCCGGCTGCGGGACATCCCCATCGTCACCTTCATCAACAAGATGGACCGCGAGGCGCTGGATCCGTTCGCGCTGTTGGACGAGATCGGCTCCAAGCTCGCGCTGGACCCCGCGCCGCTCTACTGGCCGGCGGGGTCGGGCAATCGCTTCAAGGGCGTCATCGACCTGCGGAACGAGCGCTTCCTGCCCTATGTCCGCAACCCCGACAGCGACGAGGACCGCGCCCCGATAGCGTTGAAGTCCAACTCCATCATGCGCGTACTCGAGCCTGAGGAGCTGGAGGAGGCGACCGAGGGCGCGGAGCTGGTGCAGGGCGCCTCAAGGCCCTTCGATCGCCAGTCGTTCCTGGAGGGCCACATGACGCCGGTGCTGTTCGGCTCGGCGCTGCGCCACTTTGGGGTGGAAGAGCTGCTGGCGGCGCTGACCGCCTTCGCGCCGCCGCCTCAGGATCGGGCGGCCGAGCGCGCCGGAAACCCGATCGAGGTGCATCCGAGCGACCCGGAGGTCTCGGGCTTTGTGTTCAAGATCCAGGCGAACATGGATCCCAACCATAGGGACCGCATCGCCTTCGTAAAGCTGTGCTCAGGGCGCTTCACCCGCTCCATGAAGCTGAAGGTGCAGAACACCGGCCGCCAGATGAGCGTGCACAACCCCATCCTCTTCCTCGCCGCCGAGCGCGAGCTGGCGGAGGAGGCCTACGCGGGCGACGTGCTCGGCATCCCCAACCACGGGGTGTTGCGGGTGGGCGACAGCCTGTCGGAGACGGGCGCCGTGCGCTACGCCGGCTTGCCGAACTTCGCGCCCGAGATTCTGCAGCGCGTGCGGGTGAAGGACCCGCTGAAGGCCAAGCACCTGAAGAAGGCGCTGGAGGGCTTGGCGGAGGAGGGGGTAACCCAGCTGTTCCGCCCCGAGTTCGGCGCCGACTTCATCGTCGGCGCAGTGGGCCAGCTGCAGTTCGAGGTGATGGCCGACCGGCTCGGCAACGAGTACGGGCTGGAGGTGATCTTCGAGCCCAGCCCCTATGGCGAGGCGCGCTGGCTGGCCGGGACCAAGCTCGACGTGGACGACTTCGCCTCCAAGCACCGGCCGGCCATGGCGCGGGATATCGACGAGCAGCCGGTGTTCCTCGCCAAGTCCGCCTGGGAGATCGGCTACGTGGCCGAGCGCTACCCCAAGGTGAGCTTCCAGAAGGCCAAGGAGCGGGGCTGAACCCTCACCCCTCCGGAGGGGGGGCTCGGCCTGAGGGTCGACCCCCGGCGGCCCTCCCCTTGCTCACGTCCTGGCGAGCTTCTCCCGGACGTGCCGGGTTGGGACGGCGTGGAGTGCGGGCATGGGATTGAGTCGGATCGCCGGCGGCCTTGGGCGCGAGCGGGGGCGGGAACGCCGGCGCGGCGCCCTGCTGGCCGAGCCCGGCCGGCTGGAGCTGCTGAGCTTGGCCGCCCTCGTCGACCTCACCCCCGCGGGCACGCTGGACGGCCCTGCGACGAGCGCTCGCGCCGTGGCGGCG
>CAXUEN010000359.1:0-2264 GCA_964249945.1 uncultured Caulobacteraceae bacterium
CCTGCAGGCCGCAGGCCTGGCGCCCCCCGATCTGGCGGAGCTGACCGCAACGCCCGCGGCCCGGCGCGCGCTGGACCAAGTGCTGAAGCAGGGCTTGGCCGTGCGCACCGTGGACCAGGTGCACAAGCGCGAGCTGGTCTTCCACGCCGACGCCGTAGCACAGGCGCGCGCCCGCCTGACCCCTCACCTCTCGCCCCCCGGCCTGACGGTCGGCGAGGCGGGCACGGTGCTCGGCATGACCCGCAAGTTCAGCGTGCCCCTGCTGGAATATCTCGACACCGCCCGCTTCACCCGGCGCCTCGGCGACCGGCGCGTGCTTGGCCCGAGGGCCTGGGACTGATAGCCCAGGCGGTGGAGGCGATCGGGGTCTGGTGGCCCTCCTGGTCCTCAAAACCAGCGGCCCGCCAACAGCGGGTGGTGGGTTCGATTCCCATCCGCCTCCGCTAGGACTGCGGTTTTTGGTAAGCGCCGACTTAGAGCCGATGTCTGGGTTGATCTTCCGAGGCCCCGGATGGGTATAGGCTTACGTGGCGAGCCTCGTCTATTGATAGTTTGGGAACCTAACTCACGAGGCATAGCTTGCTGGTCCGACCGATCATCCGGTTGTTATCAGGGGCACTCAAATGACATACTTGAAGACACAAGGCGCAGCCATCTGCCTAGCCGCTCTTATGTTGAGCGCGGGGCTAGCTCAGGCCCAAAACTCGACCGGCATGGACGCCGGCTCCCCCGGGATGGCCGCGGGCGCGAACACCACCAGCACCGATGCGGGCATGACGGCGTCCGGGACCAACAGCATGGCCACCACCACGACGGCCGCCACGCCGTCCACGTCCGACGCCACCGCCACGCCCGTCACCACCACGACCACCGAGCGGCACGGCTTCGACCTGGGCTGGCTCGGCCTGCTTGGACTGCTCGGCCTGCTCGGCCTGCGCAAGCGCAAGCCTGACGTCCTGGTCTCCGGCCAGGGCCCGTCGTCGACCACGACGCGGACCTAGCCGCCCCGGCTTAGCTCGGTGCGCAGCCGAGGCTGCGCGCCGGGTCGCCTGCCCACCCGCGGGTCCCTGGCGGCGGAATCGGGCTACACTGGCCGGCATGGACGACTTCGAGATTCTGCGCCGCGCCCACGTCCTGCTTGGCCAGTACGGCTTCGAGGACGAGCAGCAGCAGATCGGCAAGGCGGTGCGCATCATCACCGCCACCGCCAAGCGGCTGGGCGTCACCACCGGGGAGAAGGCGCGCATCGCCAGCGGCTCCCAGGGCGAACGGCTGAAAATGCTGCGCGAGCGCACCGGCCGCACCCGCTCCCAGCTGGCGGAACTGTGCGGGGTGAACATGAGCACCGTGCGCGCCCACGAGAACGGCGAACACAACATCCCCGAGGAGGCGGCGCGATCCTACGCCCAGGCGCTGGGCGTGACGCCGGCGATGATCCTGTTTGGCGCGGACTAGCCGCAGGAAAGCCGCCGCCTCCTCGACCTCAAGGGGGACGCAGGCCCGCTCACTCCCGCCGCAGCAGGGTCTCGGTCAGCAGCGAGCCGATCACGCCAGCGTCGAAGTCCCGGCGGATCGCGTCGTGGTCGTAGGCGTCGCTGTTCACCCATTCCAGCAGGGTCAGGCCCCGCGGCTCGCCCTCGGCGAAGTAGCGCTTGAACATGTAGTCGAGCACGCCGGTCTTGCCGTGGCGGATGTGCAGGGTGCGCAGGCCGAGCTGGGCCTTAACCGCGGCCCGGAGCGGCTGGCCCAGGTGCAGGTGGGCGTAGAGCACGCTCATCAGCCCCGCCCGGTCCGCCCCAGACTTGCAGTGCATCAGCGCCGGATAGCGGATGGTGGCGAACATCTGCGCCGCCGCGTTCACCTGGGCGCGCGAGGGCGCGTCGCGAGACGCCACCGCGAAGTTCACCAGCTCCAGCCCGAGCCTGGCGCAGGCCTCGCGCTCCAGCACGTAGAAGCCGGTCTCGTAGCCGCCGCCGCGCAGGTTGATCACGCTCGCCACGCCCTGATCGCGCCACCAGCGCAGCTGGAACGGCCAGGGCTGGTTGGTGCGCACCAGGTCCGTCCCCACCCAGTGGGCGTTCTGGAAGCCCAGCCGCAGGTAGGCGTGGTCCTGCCACAGCAGGTCGCGATAGGCGCGGGCCCGGCCGGCGAAGCGGGTGAGGTCGTATCCGGGCGCGTGCATGGCGCGCCTTGCTAGGCGCCGCGGGCGCGCTTGGAAAGCCTGTGCGGCCCGCGGCGGATTTGGCGCGCCCACCCTCGCGCGC
>CAXUEN010000359.1:2274-2970 GCA_964249945.1 uncultured Caulobacteraceae bacterium
TGACACGCCTCGCCCGCAGACCCACCCCACGCCGCATGACCGCGTCCACGAAGGCGCCGGGCGCGCCTTCGGAACGCGCCCTGGCGCTACGCATGTTCCGGACCTACCTGGCCCCGCGCTGGAAGGGCCTGCTCCTCGCCATGGCGCTCGCGGTGTTCGGGGGCGTGCTGACGGCGGTGCTCACCGGCATCCTGAACCCTGTGGTGCGCCACATCTTCGAGGAGAAGCGGGCCGCCAGCCTGATCCGCCTGCCGCTAATCATCATGGCCCTGGCCCTGGTGCGGGGTCTAGCCCAGACCCAGCAGGCCTGGATCACCAACCGCATCGGCCACCGCATGGTGGGCGCCATCCAGCTGGAGCTGTTCGGCCGGCTGATCCGCGCCGACCTGGCGCGGCTGAGGAAGGCCCACTCCGGCGCCTACGTCTCTTCGGTCCTGTACGACGCCGGCCTGATCCGGGAGGGGGCGACCACGGGGATCGTCAACTACACCCAGGCAGGCGTTACGGTGATCGCCAATCTGGGCGTCATGGTGGTGCAGGACTGGGTGCTGACCCTGATCGTGCTGGCGTCTGCGCCCGTGCTCTCCTGGGTGCTGGCGCGCTTCCGCAGCTCCACCCGCAGGGCGGCGGAGGGGGCGATGGCGGAGACCTCGGCGCTCTCCACCGCGGTGATGGAGAGCCTGGACGGGGTCAAGC
>CAXUEN010000360.1:0-2968 GCA_964249945.1 uncultured Caulobacteraceae bacterium
GCGCTGAACCACGCCGCCGACGCAACCAGCCATGCGGCAACCGAAGCCGCGGCAAACAAAACACAGGCGAACGACTCGGCGGCCGCCGCCACCCGGAACGCGGTCTCCGACACCGTGCAGGACGCCAAGCCCGCCTTCGCCCACGCCGCGCGTGACACCGCCAGCGCTTTGGACAAGGCCGGCGCGGCGACCGGACGGGCGGCCGAGCGCGCGGGCGCTGACCTGGACCGCGCCGGGCGTCATGCCGACCGAACCTTGCAGTCGGGGGCCGACAGGCTCACCAGCGGCAACGACCACTGAGTCTCCGCAGGCCCGGCCTGCACCCGCTTCCGCGGTCATCACCCTCCAGGATTTCCGCGCATGTTCAGCTTCATGTTCGCCACCGGCATCGAGAACAGCGTGCCCACCATCAAGGGCGGTCGCGAGCGCGTCGACGAGATGGAGAAGTGCGGCTTCTACAAGCACTGGAAGACCGACTTCGCGCTGGTGGAGGACCTCGGCATCCGCTTCCTGCGCTACGGGCCGCCGATCCACACGGTCTGGCTGGGGCCCGGCAAGTACGACTGGAGCTTCACCGACGAGACGTTCAACGACCTGAAGAAGCGCGACATCGTGCCGATCGTGGATCTGTGCCACTTCGGCGTGCCCGACTGGATCGGAAACTTCCAGAACCCGGATTTCCCCGAGCTGTTCAAGGCCTACGCCAACGACTTCGCCAGGCGCTTCCCGTGGGTGCAGCTCTATACGCCGGTCAACGAGATGTACATCTGCGCCACCTTCTCGGCCCGCTACGGCTGGTGGAACGAGCAGATGACCTCGGACCGGAGCTTCGTCACCGCGCTCAAACACATTGTCAAGGCCAACGTCCTGGCCATGCAGACCATACTGGACGCGCGTCCGGACGCCATCTTCGTGCAAAGCGAGTCGTCGGAATACTTCCATGCCGAAAACCCTGCCGCCATCGGGCCGGCCGAGGTGATGAACTCCGAACGCTTCCTGTCGCTGGACCTGAACTATGGCCGCCGGGTGGACTCGGAGATGTACGAGTTCCTGATGGACAACGGCATGACCCGGGACGAGTACCACTTCTTCCTCGACTCCCGGCTGAAGCAGCACTGCATCCTCGGCAACGACTACTACATGACCAACGAGCACCGGGTGACCGCGGACGGCATGACCAGCGCATCGGGCGAGATTTTCGGCTACAACGAGATCACCCGTCACTACTACCAGCGCTACCGCCTGCCGGTGATGCACACCGAGACCAACCTCGCCCAGGGCCCGAACGGGGACGAGGCGGTGAACTGGCTGTGGAAGGAGTGGGCGAACGTCTTGCGGGTGCGCAACGACGGAATCCCGATCCTAGGCTTCACCTGGTACTCGCTGACCGACCAGGTGGACTGGGACGTGGCGCTGCGGGAGAACAAAGGCACGGTCAATCCGCTCGGCCTGTACGACCTGGACCGCACTATCCGCCCGGTGGGAACGGCCTACAAACAGCTGATCGCCGACTGGCGCGACGTGCTGCCGATGCAGAGCGTGTGCATGGTGGCCCCCATCGCCACCCCCAGCGAGCACGGCGACAGCTGGCTGGAGGACATCCAGGAGGACGCCCGCAAGCTGAACGAGGACGCCTCGCACTCCACCGACATCAACGCGACGCAACCCTGATCCATGCGCGCATTCGGCGTCACCGCGGACGGCCGCACCATCCACGCCGCCACCCTGTCGTGGCCGGGCGGCCTGGAGGTTCAGCTGATCGAGTACGGGGCGATCGTGCACCGGCTGGGCTTTCCCACCGCGGGCGGTCTACGCCAAGCGATCCTCAGCCGGGACACCCTGGCCGACTACGAGCGCGACACCAGCTACATGGGGGCCTGCGTCGGCCGCTTCGCCAACCGCATCGCGGGGGGCCGGTTCGAATTGGACGGGCGTGAGGTCCAGGTCAGCGTCAACGAGCCGCCCAACACGCTGCACGGCGGCGAGGTCGGCTTCAACAAGCGCATCTGGTCCATCGTGGGAGAGCGCGAGGACGGCCGCGCCGCCACCCTCGCCTACCGTTCGCCGGCCGGCGAGGAGGGCTTTCCAGGCACGCTCGACGTGCGGGCGCACTTCACCCTGACCGCCGCCGACACTTTGCAGATCGCCTATGAGGCGACCACCGACGCGTCCACGCCCATCAACCTGTCCCAACACCTCTACTTCAACCTGATCGGGGACCGCTCCGCCACCATCCTGGACCACCGTCTCACGATCGCGGCCGACGGCTTCACGCCCGCAGGCCCCGGCCTGATCCCCACCGGCGCCATCGCCCCGGTGGCCGGAACGCCGTTCGACCTGCGCAAGGGCGAGCGGCCGGCCGACGTGCTGGCCCAGTCCAGTCCGCAGCTGACGCTCGGCAAGGGCGTGGACCTCAACTGGGCGCTGACGCGCGGCGTCGAGCCCGCCCTGACGCTGCAGGCGCCGGACGGCGCCACGCTGCGGATCACCACCGACCAGCCCGGCATGCAGGTCTACACCGGCCAGGCGTTGCGGGATCCCTTCGTCGCCTATGGCGGCCTGGCGCTGGAGCCGCAAGGCTTTCCCGACGCGGTGAACCATCCTGGCTTCCCGGCCGCGATCCTCCGCCCGGGCGAGACCTACCGCCGCCGCAGCCTCTACCGCTTCACGGCCTGAGGTCCACCTCGCCGCCATGCCGCGCCTGATGACCTACAACGTCCACGGCTGCGTGGGCGTGGACGGCAAGCTGGACGTGGGCCGGATCGCCGCGGTGATCGCCCAGAGCCGGCCGGACATCGTCGCCCTGCAGGAGCTGGACGTGGGCCGGGCGCGCAGCGGTCGGGTGGACCAGGCGCACGAGATCGCCAACCGGCTGGGCATGCGCTTCCACTTCAACGCCGCCTTCGGCGTGGCGGAGGAGAGCTACGGCGACGCCATCCTCACCCCCCTGCCCCACCGGCTGGTGCGC
>CAXUEN010000361.1:0-2957 GCA_964249945.1 uncultured Caulobacteraceae bacterium
CGACCCCGCCGCCCGCCGCGCCGCCGCCCTGATCCAGGTCGGCCTGCCGGTTGAGGCGGGCGAGGAGCTGCGCACCGCCATGGCCACGGCGAACGAGGCGGAGCGCCCCAAGCTCACCGCCCTCGCCATCGCCCTGAACGCCCCACTCGGCGGCCCCGACCCGGCCAAGGCCGGCTGGGCCCGCTTCGATATGGGGTCCTTCCCCACCCCGGTGCTGACGCCCGCCGGCGGCTTCGTCATCGACAAGGCCCTGGTCTACGCCCTGGTCCGCCAGGAGAGCCGCTTCAACCCCAACGCCGCCAGCGGCTCGGCCTACGGCCTGATGCAGCTGACCGCCGAGACCGCCGCGCGGCTCGCCGGCGACGAGCGGCTGCGCCACAACCCCGGGGCTCTGCGCGATCCCGCCCTGAACTTGAAGCTCGGCCAAGCCTATGTGGCCAAGCTGCTGGGCTCGGTGCAGGGCGACGTGCTGAAGGCGGTGGCCTCCTACAACAGCGGCCCCGGCGTAGTGCAGAAACTCGCCGCCAGGATGGGCGGCGACGCCGACTCGCTGATGCTGGTGGAGAGCATGCCGAGCGGGCAGACCCGCGACTACGTCCAGCGCGTGATGGCCTACTACTGGACCTACCGCCAGATCTTCGGCCTGGACACCGAGACGCTGGGCGCAGCGAACCCGGGTGGCAAGGCCGTGAGCGTCGTGGCGTTCTGAAGCCGGCTTGGGCCTCCATCCTCACATCCGGCCTCATCCTGACCTCGTCGAAGGACGAGGCCGCGGCACGCCCGGTGACGCCTCGTCATTCGACAGGCTCGGGATGAGGCGAATGGCAGCAGTGGCGCTTGGCCTGGCAATGCCAAGGCGCTTTCGTTCTTGATACGTTCTGATCTGCTGCTACACCTTGCTACATGGCGACGCTGGTCCAGCCCCTGCGCGGCCGAGGCGCCAAGTCCAACGCCTCGGGCCGCTACGAAGCCCTGAGCAGCCAGGCCTATGACGACGGCTGGGAAGCTCACGAGCCGCCCCCGACCAAGCTCGCCACCACGCTCACGGCGGAGAATGCGCGGGTGATCCTGACCCGCAACGACAGCCCCGACATCAGCTTCGACCGCTCGATCAACCCCTACCGAGGCTGCGAGCACGGCTGCATCTATTGCTACGCCCGCCCCGCCCACGCCTATATGGGCCTGTCGCCGGGCGTCGACTTTGAGACGAAGCTGTTCTTCAAGCCCGACGCCGCGCGCCTGCTGGAGCGTGAGCTGTCAGCCAAGGCCTACGCCTGCAAGCCGGTTCACATCGGCGGCAACACGGACCCTTATCAGCCGGCGGAGAAGGGCCTGCGCATCACCCGGAGCGTGCTTGAGGTCCTGGAACGGTTCAACCACCCGCTTAGCATCATCACCAAGTCCGCCCTGATCGTGCGCGACGTCGACATCCTGGCCCGCATGGGCCAGGCCGGGCTGGCCCGCGCCTTCGTCTCCATCACCACACGGGACCGCGAGCTCGCCCGCTCCATGGAGCCCCGCGCGGCGACGCCCGGCCGGCGGCTGGAGGCGGTGCGCGCCCTGGCCGATGCGGGGGCCGTGGTGGGCGTGCTGTTCGCTCCCGTCATTCCGGGACTGAACGACCACGAACTGGAGGCGGTGCTGGAGCAGGCCAAGGCTGCCGGGGCGTCCAGCGCCAGCTATGTGGTTCTGCGCCTGCCGCTGGAGATCAAGGACCTGTTCCGCGAGTGGCTGGAGGCGGAGCGACCGGATCGCGCGGCCCGGGTGATGTCGCTGGTGCGCCAGATGCGCGGCGGTAAGGACTACGACGCCGACTGGGCGCAGCGTATGAAGGGCTCCGGCCCCGTGGCCGACCTGATCCGCCAGCGTTACCGCAGGGCCTGCACTGCGCTCGGCCTGGTCAGCGAGCGCACGCCGCTCCGCACCGACCTCTTCCGCCCGCCGCCCAGGCCCGGCGACCAGATGGACATGTTCGCAGGCGGTGGTTGATCAATCCGGCGCGGTTTGGTCTGCAGGCGCGATGCCGCAAGCCGCCCGAGCCATCCTCCGCCCCGCTGGAGCAACTTGCAGCCCTGGAGAGGCGCCTGCGCTGGCCGTCGGCCTGGATGATCCACAATGCCAACAACCTGCGCGAGAGCCGCGACAGGCCTAAGGTCGGCGGCCACTATAAGCGGTCCACCCAGGCGGCGTTCAGCAAGATCCTGCTCAAGCTGGCCAAGTCGCGCGAGCCGCTGGCGGAGCGGATCGTCACCACCTCGCCTGACGTCACCGTCTCCACCAACCTGGGCGCCTGGGTGAACCAGCGCGGCCTGTTCCGCCGCTCCGAGAAGGACGTCTTCCACGCCGCCCGCATCCCCCCTCGGCCGAGCGCTGGAGCGGACACGGCGCCGGCCAGCACATCGAACTCGGGATCGCCGAGAACCACCTGTTCCTAATGCTGGCGGCGCTGGGGTTCGCCGCGCCGCTGTTCGGCACGCGGTTGTTTCCGGTGGGTACGGTCTACGACCCCTTCATCGCCCGGGGCGCGGCTCAGCCGGCCGCCGCCTCCAGCCTGTCCTGCGTCCGCGTCAAGAAGTCCCCCGCGTCGTGCCGTTCGCGCAGCTGGCTCGCGGGATCGCCTTGGACGCGGTTGACCATTCGGCCCCGCTTGACGGCCGGGCGCGCGGCGATCTGGTCGGTCCAGCGCTGCAGGTTCTTGTAGTCCTGCACTTGGAGGAACTCGCCAGCGTCGTAGACTAGGCCCTTGGCCAGCGCGCCGTACCAGGGCCAGACCGCCATGTCGGCGATGGTGTAGTCATCCCCCGCCAAGTAGGCGTGGTCGGCCAGGCGGCGGTCGAGCACGTCCAGCTCGCGCTTCACCTCCATGGCGAAGCGGTCGATGGCGTATTCGATCTTCACCGGCGCATAAGCGTAGAAGTGGCCGAAGCCGCCACCGAGATAGGGCCCCGAACCCACCT
>CAXUEN010000362.1:0-2954 GCA_964249945.1 uncultured Caulobacteraceae bacterium
CCGGCAGCTCGGCTATCAGGCGTTCGGGGTCAGCAGCGACGCCGCCCTGTTGCGGCAGGCCCTGCTGGCGGCGCGCCGCGGCGACACCACCACCGCGCAAGGGCTGCAGGCGCAGATGACCAACGCCACGGCCAAGCGGCTGGTGACCTGGGCCATGGTAGACTCGGCCGGTAGCGAACTCGATTACTTCACCCTGGTCAACGCCATGCGCGACCTGGAAGGCTGGCCCCGCCCGGCGCGCCTGCGCGCCGCGCTGGAGAAGGCGCTTGAAACGGCGTCGATCCCGCCCGCCCAGGTCATCTCCATGTTCCAGGGCCGCGACCCCGAGACCGCCCAGGGTGCCATCGCGCTCGCCTCCGCCTACCAGGCGCAGGGCCGCACCGCCGAGGCCTCCGCGCTCATCAAGCACTTCTGGCGCAACCACGCCTTCGATGCGGAGCTGCAGGGCCAGATGCAGGCCCGCTTCGGTATCGATCTGACCCAGGACGACCACGCCGCGCGGCTGGAGATGCTGCTCTACAGCGGCGACAGCGCCGCCGCGCGCCAGCTGATGGAGATGGTGACGCCTGACCAGCGCACGCTCGCCCAGGCGCGGCTGGCGTTCCATTCCGAGCGGTCGGACGCGTCGATGATGCTGGGCATGGTCGCCCCCAGCCTGCAGACCGACCCGGGCTTGGCCTTCGACCGGGCGCGCTACTACCGCAAGCACAACCTGGAATCGATCGCAGCCGGCCTGGTGCGCAACTTCCCCACCACCACGCCCGAACAGCCCGAGGCCACCAAGGCCATCTGGGCCGAGCGGCGAGCCCTTATGTTCTCGGCGCTGCAGAGCCTGGACTACCGCGGCGCCTATGCGGCGGCCGACGACAACGGCCTGCAGCCCGGCCAGGAGGCCAACGAGGCGCAGTTCTTCGCCGGTTGGATTGCGCTCACCAAGCTGAACAACGCCGACCTGGCGGACAGGCACTTCGCCCGGCTGCAGTCCGGCGCCACCACGCCCATCACCATGAGCCGCGCCTACTACTGGCGGGGCCGCGCCGCCTCCATCAAGGGCGACGCGATGGACGCCAGCCTGTTCTGGGGCGAGGGCGCCAAGTACTACACCGCCTTCTACGGCCAGCTCTCCGCCGCCAAGATCGGCCAGGCGCGCTTCGAGATCGGGACCGACCCGGTCCCCACCGCCGCAGACCGCACCCGTTTCGAGGGCCGCAGCATCATCCAGGCGGCGCGGATGCTGGGCGACGCTGGCGACCACCAGCTGCTGGCCAGCTTCGCCATGGCGGCGGAGGAGGACATCACCAAGTCGGCCGAGATGGCGCTGCTGGTGGACCTCACCCGCATGTACGCCGACCAGTCGCTTTCCATGCGGGTGGTGCGCTCGGCCGCCATGCGCGGCGTCTATCTGCCCCAGCGAGGCTATCCGATCCGCACCGCGCCCGTCGGCTACGGCCTGGCGGAGCCCGCCTTCGTCTTCGCCATCACCCGCCAGGAGTCGAGCTTCGACCCCACCGCCCGCTCCTATGTCGGCGCTCGGGGGATGATGCAGCTGATGCCCGCCACGGCCGCAAGCGTCGCGCGGCGCCTGGGGACGGAGTATTCGCCCTCGCGCCTGGACGACCCGGACTACAACATGAAGCTGGGCGCCGCCTTCCTGGGCCAGCTCACCACTGACTTCGATGGCTCCTACGTGCTGGCGACGGCGGCCTACGACGCCGGGCCGGGACGGCCGCCGCAGTGGATCGCGTCGTGCGGCGACCCGCGGGGCGGCCACTCCGATCCCGCCGACTTCATCGAGTGCATCCCGTTCTCGGAAACCCGGGACTACGTCATGCGGGTGATGGAAAACGTGCAGATCTATCGCGCGCGCCTGGCGGGCGGGACCGCGCCGCTGAGCATCGCTACCGACCTCAAGCGCGGAGGCTGGGTCCCCTCGGCGACCACGCCCGGGGCCTATGCGGGCGCGGCCCGATACGGCCAAGCCGTCAGCAGCACAGCCGTGGTGCGATAAGGCGCGCCTGGTGCCCCGGGTCGGACTCGAACCAACACGACCTTACGGCCAGCAGATTTTGAGTCTGCCGCGTCTACCATTTCGCCACCGGGGCCGCCTCAACGAGGCAGGGCGCGGTAGCGGGCGATAGAGGCTTTCCCGGCCCGGTGCAAGGCGGCGGCGCGGGCCGCCGCCTTGCGCTTCGGCGGCCTACTTGCCCTTCTTGCAGGCGCGCATGAACTTCTCGCGGTCCTTGCCGTGAACGCCCTTTGAGTCGGCGCGGGCCGAACAGGCCCGCGCGGCCGCGGGGCGCGCCCCCGTCGGCGCCGGGCCGGGGTGGGGGGGGGTGGCCGTGGGGGGGCCGGCCATCTTGGTCGTGGTAGTCGTCGTGGCCATGGGCGGCTTGCCCATCGGCGCCTGAGCCACGGCCGAGGTGGCCATCAGGGCGGTGGCGGTCGCGGCCAGGATGAACGTGCGCATTGGATCAGCTCCCTCTTGAGGATCACGACTGTATCCGGGCGGTGACGCCTGTCGAGAGACGGCCAGCTTACAGTTTCTCAAGCTGGTGGCGAGGGCGCCTGTGCGCTCCGCGCCGGGGTCATCCCGAAGAGGGCTGAGGCTCGCAGCCTCGCACCGCCCCAGGCGAAACTCCACCATACGGCACGACTGTGTCGGCTGTAGTGCAGGCGGGCTCCTGCAGGTCAAGGCGGCTCACAGTTTCCGCCGGCGCCGCAGGTCGAGCGACCGTCAGCTCAGTAGGCGTAGGGCCGGTGATGGCGATAGTACCAGCTGTGGTAGAGATACGGCCGGTAGGTCCAGCGTCCGCCGGCATAAAGCCAGGGGTTGTAGTCGGCCGGCGCGGCGTAGGTGTAGCCGCCGCCGTAGGCGAAGCCCGGCGCGCCGCCCCGGAGCACATAGCCCGGCGGACAGCCCGGGCTGGTTCCGCCCCGCTGGCTGGAGGCTACCG
>CAXUEN010000363.1:0-2940 GCA_964249945.1 uncultured Caulobacteraceae bacterium
CCGGCGGCGTCGATCGGGCGGGCGAACAGGTGGCGGTGCGCCACCACCAGCCGCGCCAGCTCGAAGCGCCGCCGGAGCGGGGTGCCGCCCGGCGGTAGGTCCAGCGCCAGATCACCCGGCTCGAACGGCGGCTCGCCCTCATCCAGGTCGCCGACGGCGCGGATCTGGGGCAGCAGCACGGCCCGCCCGGCCGCGGCTCGTACGAAAGCCTGGGCCAGCTCCCGCCCCGCCCGGCGGGTGGGGGTGAACACCACCGCGTCCGCCAGCCCCTCGGGGCCCCTGCCTTCGCAGGCGGCGTCGAGCGCGAAGGCGAGGTCGTCGAGGAAGGGCCGGTGGGCCGCCACGGAGAACCACCGCGGCCCCGGCCCGCCGAACAGCACGTCGAAGGCGGCGGTCATCCTCGCCAGTCTCGCACGCCCGGGCGGCGAACGGAACGCCGGGGGCGCCGGGATGCGTCGCTACGAGCCGGTGCGCGCCCGGCCGCCCAGGCGAGGATAAGGGCCGCTCAGCCCTCCGCGTCCAGGGAATAGCCGGCGGAGCGGACGGTGCGGATGGGGTCGGCCTCCTCGTCGCGGTTCAGGGCCTTGCGGAGGCGGCCGATGTGCACGTCCACGGTGCGGGCCTCCACGTAGACGTCGGAGCCCCACACCGAATCCAGCAGCTGCTCGCGGGAGAAAACCCGGCCGGGGTGCTGGATCAGGTAGTCGAGCAGGCGGAACTCGGTGGGACCGAGATGGATCTCGCGGCCTCCGCGCTTCACCCGGTGCGCCACCCGGTCCACCACGATGTCGCCGTGGTGGACCCGATCCTCCGCCAGGCCGGGGCGGATGCGGCGGAGCACGGCGCGCAGGCGCGCGGTCAGCTCGGTCATGGAGAAAGGCTTGATGACGTAGTCGTCGGCGCCGGTGTCCAGGCCCCGGATGCGGTCGCTCTCCTCGCCCCGGGCGGTCAGCATGACGATGGGGACGTTGCGGGTCTCGGGCCGGCCGCGCAGCCGCCGGCAGACCTCGATGCCGCTGATCTTGGGCAGCATCCAGTCCAGCACGATCAGGTCGGGCAGCCGCTCGTCCACCTGGACCAGGGCGTCCTCGCCGTCAGCGGCGAGGCGCACGGCGTAGCCCTCCTTCTCCAGATTGTACTGGAGCAGCGTCGACAGCGCGTCCTCGTCCTCCACCACCAGGATCTGGGGGGTCACCGCCTTACAGCTCCGGCTCGGCCGGACCGGAAACGCCGCTCCACTTGGGCCGGTCGCCGACGATCTCGTCGCCGGTGACCTCGTAGTGGACGATCTCGGCGATGTTGGTGGCGTAGTCGCCGATGCGCTCCAGGTTCTTGGCCACGAACAGCAGGTGGGCGCAGGAATTGATCATGCGCGGGTCGCCGATCATGTAGGTGAGCAGCTCGCGGAACAGCGAGTTGTAATGCTCGTCCACCTCCTCGTCGTTCTGCCAGACGTCCATGGCGCGGTCGAGTTCGGCGTTGGTGTAGGCGTCCAAAGCATCCTTCAGCCGGCCGGAGACCAGCTTGCCCATGCGCTCGATGGAGCGGGTCAGGGCGCTCAGCGGCTCAGCGTCGGCGATGATCAGGCCGCGCTTGGCGATGTTCTTGGCGTAGTCGCCGGTGCGCTCCAGGATCGAGCTCATCTTCAGGGCCGAGACGGTGCGGCGCAGGTCCTGCGCCACCGGCTGGCGCAGCGAGATGATGCGGATGGCCTTCTTCTCGATGTCGTGCTGCATCCCGTCCAGCCGGCGGTCGCGGCCGACCACGTCTTCGGCGAGCGCGACGTCGCGCCGGGCGATCGCCTCGATGGCGTCGGCCACCTGCGCCTCCGCCAGGCCGCCCATGCGCGCCACCTCGGCCTTGAGCTGGCCCAGCTCCTCGCCGAAGAACTTCAGGGTGTGTTCGTTCATGCTCATGACGGTCGTTCCGGCGGAGCGCAGCCGCGACGCCTAAGTGACGCCGATTTGCGGACGGCGAGCGACACTTCTACGACAGTTTTGTCACGCCGCGCGAGGTTCCTGTGACGGGGCGTCGTCGACCCGCCGCACGGCCCGCGGGGTCATCGGCAGGTAGATGCTGAAGGCCGCGCCGTGGTCGGGGGCGCTCTCCACGTAGAAGCCGCCGCGATGTCGGTTGACGATATGCTTGACGATGGCCAGGCCGAGGCCCGTGCCCGTGCGCTCCCCGCTCTTCTGGCCCTCCACCCGGTAGAAGCGTTCGGTCAGGCGCGGCAGGTGCTCGCGCGCCATGCCCGGGCCGCCGTCGTCCACCCGCAGCAGGGCGTAGCGCTCGACGCCGTTGCGCACGGGCGTGAGCAGCGGCATGCGGCCGCCGTTGGCGGCGGCCTGGCGGACGTCGTCCGGACGGGTCGCGGTGGCCCCCTCCAGCGTCAGGTTGCGGGCGACGGAGACCCGGACGATCCCGCCTTCGGGGGCGTACTTCACCGCGTTGTCGAGCAGGTTCTGCGCCACCTGGACGATCTGGTCCCGGTCGCCCACGATCTCGGCCCCGCCCGGCGGTCCCAGGTCGAGCTCCACCCGCACGCCCTTGGCGGCGATCTGGGGCGCGGGCGCGTCGCGCCCGGCGCCGACCGCGCGCCCGAGGTCGCAGTGGCCGCCCGGACGGATGTGCTCGTTCAGCTCGATGCGCGAGAGCGACAGCAGGTCGTCGATCAGCCGGGCCATCCGCTCGGCTTGGCGGCCCATGATCAGCAGGAAGCGCTCGCGGGCGGCGGCGTCGTCGCGGGCGTGGCCGCGCAGGGTCTCGATGAAGCCGGTAAGGGAGGCGAGCGGGGTACGCAGCTCGTGGCTGGCGTTGGCCAGGAAGTCGGCGCGCATGCGCTCGTTGCGCCGGGCGTCGGTCTCGTCGCGCATGATCACCAGGGCCAGGCGCGCGTTGCGGCCGTTGGGCGGCAGGGGCTTGGCCCAGACGCGCCAGAAG
>CAXUEN010000364.1:0-2939 GCA_964249945.1 uncultured Caulobacteraceae bacterium
GTAGAGGATAGAGCGCTCGAACCGGCGCAGGTTGGTGAGGCTCCTTCCCACCACCAGCACCGCCCCGTCGTTCAGGGTCGAGCCGATGACGTGGACGGTGTAGCGGGGCTTCACCCCCACGCGCATCACCTTCCAGTCGGCGTTGCGGAACTCCGGGTTGAAAGCGGTGAGATCGCCGGCCAGCGCCTGGCCTTTCGCGTCGAACAGGCCGAAGTGCTGGCCCGCCGTGGCGAACAGGGCCCGGCGCGTGACGCTGGCGGCCAGGGTGTCCAATCCTTGTTCCACGTCCACCTGCTCCAGCAGGTCGCGTTCGGCCAGGGCCTCGGTCCGCTCCTGGGCGGAGATGATGCCGCCGCCGGTGCGGTAGACCACGATCAGGGCGGCCGCGCTCGCCGCAACCGCCAGCACCGCCACGAACAGCAGGAAGCTCGACGGCGTCAGCCGCCGAAGGCCGGCGGCCTTGCTCACGGCGTCCAGCTCACGGCTGCTCGGACAGCCGGTAGCCCACCCCGCGCAGGGTGTGCAGCAGCGGCCGCTCGAACCCCTCGTCCAGCTTCTTGCGAAGCCGGGAGATGTGGGTGTCGATGATGCTGGTGTGGGGGTCGAAGCGGTAGTCCCACACCTGCTCCAGCAGCATGGTGCGGGTCACCACCCGGTCCTTGTGGCGCAGGAAATATTCCAGCAGCTTGAACTCCCGGGGAAGCAGGTCGAGCGGCTTGCCGGCCCGGAACACCTTGCGCGCCAAGAGGTCCATCTCGAGATCGGCGCAGCGCAGCACCGTCTCCACCGACCGGCCGGCGCGGCGGCGCACCAGATTCTCTATCCGCGCGTGCAGCTCGGAGAAGCCGAACGGCTTGGTCAGGTAGTCGTCGCCCCCGGCGCGCAGGCCTATCACCCGCTCATCCAGCTGGCCGAGCGCCGACAGGATCAGGATCGGCGTCTCCACGCCTGCGGCCCGCAGCGCCTTGACCACGGACAGCCCGTCCATGCCCGGCAGCATCCGGTCCATCACGATGGCGTCGAAGCTGGAGGAGGAGGCCAGATACAGCCCATCGCGCCCGTCGGGCACGTGCTCCACCGTATAGCCAGTCTCGCGCAGGCCCTTGGCGACGTAGTCCGCCACCTCCGCATCGTCCTCAACGACCAGGATACGTCCGCTCACCGGCTTCCGTCCTCTTGCTCAGATCACCGCCCTAGCATGACCGGCGCCGTGGGCCGCACGCCCCGCAGAAGCTTGGCCGACGCCACAAAGGCTGTCGAGGCATGTTGATCTGCCGCGCCGCCTCGGGCATTCAAACGCCAGTAGCTTTTGGGGGATCGTTTGAGGGGGAGGCGCGCGGACAGGCGTAGGTTCCCCGTCCTGCGGACCGGCGCCTCCCTGCGTCGTCCGGCCTGATCCCCCGTGGCCCAGCTCTTCCGGCCCGGCGCCGACACGATCGCCCGGATTATCCTGATCGCCATCGTCGTGCTGCCCTTCGCCGGTTTCGGCCTGGCCTACGCCATGCGCATGGCGCCCTATTCCACCGACCAGGGCTACACCCTGGACCAGCCCGTGCCCTTCAGCCACAAGCACCACGTGGGCGATCTCGGCATCGACTGCCGCTACTGCCACACGGGGGTGGAGACCAGCCGCTACGCCGGCCTGCCGCCCACCTCCACCTGCATGACCTGCCACTCCCAGATCTGGACCAACGCCAAGCTGCTGGCGCCCGTGCGTGAGAGCTTCGCCCACGACATCCCGATCCATTGGGCCAAGGTCCACAAGCTGGCCGACTACGTCTACTTCGACCACTCCATCCACGTGGCCAAAGGGGTGCCCTGCTCCGCCTGTCACGGTCCGGTGCACCAGATGGCGCTGATGAACCAGAACGCGCCCCTGACCATGGGCTGGTGCCTGAGCTGCCACCGCAATCCGGGGCCGCACCTCGCGCCCCGCCCCCAGGAGTACAACACCGCCTGGACCCCCGCCGACGCCCCACTCGAACAACGGCGCGCCTATGTCGCCGAGCGCCGCATCCAAGTCTCCCACCTCACCGACTGCTCGGTCTGCCACCGATGAGCCGCTTCACCCTCATCGAAGCCGTTGGCCGGCCCCCTGCGGCGGCCCCTGCGCCTACGCCGCAGCTTGCGCTGGATCGGCGCGAGGCGCTGCGGCTGATGACGGCCGGCGTGACCCTGGCCATGGCCGGATGCGGACGGCCCCTGCGCCTACGCCGCAGCTGGCGCTGGATCGGCGGGAGGCGCTGGGGCTGATGACGGCCGGCGTGACCCTGGCCATGGCCGGATGCGGACGGCCGCACGAGGAGATCATCCCCTATGTCGACCAGCCCGAAGGCCTAACGCCCGGGATCGCCCAGCGCTACGCCACAACCCTGCCCCTGGCCGGCTACGGTCGCGGCGCCATGGTCATCGCCAACGACGGCCGGCCCACCAAGATCGAGGGCTCGCCGAAGCACCCCTACAGCCTGGGCTCCACCGACGTGTTCGGCGAGGCCGAGGTGTTGTCGCTCTACGACCCCGCGCGGCTGCAGACAGTGATGCAGGGCGCGCTGCCTTCCTCCTGGGACGCCCTGGACGCGACCCTGCTCCCCCGTCTGGCCCCGCCCCAGCGCCAGGGCGGCCACGGCCTGACGCTCCTCACGAGCCGCGTGACCTCGCCCACCGAACTGCGCCTGATCAAGGCGCTGCAGGCCGCCTACCCGGCAATGAGCTGGCGCCGCTACGAGCCGGTGGACGACGACAGCGCCCGCGCCGGCGCCATGCTTGCGTTCGGCAAGCCGCTGACGGTCCGCCCGCGCCTGCAGGACGCCCAGGTGGTGCTGGCCCTGGACGCCGACCCCCTTGGCCCCGGCCCCGAGCAGATCGCCAACGCCCGCGCCTACGCCGCGCGCAGGAAGCCCGGCGAGGCCGGCTTTTCCCGCTGGTACGTGGTGGAGGGC
>CAXUEN010000365.1:0-2921 GCA_964249945.1 uncultured Caulobacteraceae bacterium
GTGTGGGATTCTACAGACACTAGCCCCTCCTCACTTGCTGTTGTCCTCGCCCACCAGGGCGACGCTGTAGAACCCGTTGTCCTGAAGTTTGTTCATCAGGCCAAGGAAGTCGCCGTACAGGGTGTCCTTGTCGGACCGGATATAGATGCGCTCCCGGGCTGGGTCGCGCGTGCCTACGGCCTTCTTCAGGTCGTCGGGCAGGGTGTCCAGGCTCGTGGCGAAGTCGCCGATGAAGATGCTGCCGTCCTTGCGGATGGTCAGATAGACCGGCTTGGGCGGGGTTGGCGACGGCTTGGCCACCGCCGTCGGCAAGGCGACTTTGATCGAGACGCTGGCCAACGGCGCGGCGACCATGAAGATGATCAGGAGGACCAACATCACGTCCACGAAGGGCGTGACGTTGATCTCGCTGTTCGCCTTCACCGAGTACCGGCTGCCCCCGCCTCCGGAGAGTTGGGCGCCCATGAGGCTTACGCCCCCCGGTCGAGTTGGCGGGAGATGGCGTTCATCAGCTCGACGATGAAGCCCTCGGTCCGCGTGCCGTAGCCGGCGATTTGGGTCTGGAAGTAGTTGTAAAAAATAACCGACGGGATGGCGGCGAAGAGACCGATACCGGTGGCCAGCAGGGCCTCGGCGATGCCCGGCGCCACGACGGCCAGGTTGGTGGTGTTGGTCTTAGCGATGCCGATGAAGGAGTTCATGATCCCGTAGACGGTGCCGAACAGGCCGATGAAGGGACCTGAGGAGCCGACCGAGGCCAGGAACTGCATGCCGCCCGACAGGCGCTTGGCCAGGGTGGCCTGAACGCCCGAGACCGCCAGCGAGGCGCGGTTGATGGTGGAGCCGCGGTGCTCGCCGGTGACCGAGAGTCCCGCCTGGCGGGAGAGCTCGATCTCGTTGGAGGCGGCGGCGGCCATGTCGGCGAACGGGTTGCCCTCGAACTCCTCCGAGGTGGAGACCCGGTTCATGTCAGTGATGGAGCGGGCGTCGCGGAAGGCTTCCAGGAACTTGGAGGTCTGGCGGTTCAGGATGGCCATGTTGACCAGCTTGATGATCAGGATGGTCCAGGACAGGACCGAGGCGATCAGCAGGCCGGCCATCACGACCTTCACCACCGGTGTGGCGCCCAGGAACATGCCGACGGGGCCGTTGGCGACCCCGGCCTTGATGGAGGTCGGCGCCGCGACCTGGCCGCCGTTGCTCACGTCGCCTGAGCTGTCGGCGGCGGGCGCCGTACCTTCGGTGGTGTTGGAGGCCGAGGCGGCGGCGGTGGAGGTGTCGCTCGAGTTCTGCGCGAACGCCGGCGCACTCACCGTCATCAACGCGACCGCGCCGAGTACGGCGAGGAGGGGGGTCGTTCGTTTGCTTTGCAGCATCTTCAGCCAGTTCCTGGTTGATCGGGCAATGTTACAGTGGGCGTTGCGCGACAGCGGTTTCCACCCTCAGTTGTTCGTTACGGACCGGCTTTATATATTTTCCAAATCCGTCAATTCTGCCGCCTGCCCGGACCCTGACCGGCTGACCGGTAAGGTTTGTCGAGCGCGAAGGCTGTTCTCGCCACTCTCGTAGCGAAAGTCTTACCGCAATTTCACAAATCGCGGCCTAGCTCCTTTCGCAACGCCCTCAAGCGGCGTCAAGCGGTTTTGGGGGCTGAAGGCTGCGGGTCTACGCATCGGGCGAAGGACTGCGCAAGCGCCCGGATAATCGGCAGGAAGGCGGAAACCGGAGGAGGCCGCCATGGTGCCTGGGGGCGGATTCGAACCACCGACACGCGGATTTTCAATCCGCTGCTCTACCAACTGAGCTACCCAGGCGAAGGCGAGCCGGCTCTATAAGGGATCACCCCGGCGCCGTCCAGCCTCGCCCACGGCCTCCTGACCCCCTGCCTCTCCATCGTCCTCCGCCTCCACGGCGGGCACGGCGTAGGCGCCGGAAAACCAGCGCTGCAGGTCCAAGTCGGCGCAGCGCCTCGAACAGAAGGGCGCGTAGGCGGGGTCTTCCGCCGGGCGTTTGCAGATCGCGCAGGTTCGCTTTGTCATAGGGCGCGGATATTGGGTGGATCGCGCCTCGCGCCAAGCTCCACGCGCACGGCGAAGCGGGGGCCCAGCCGGGCGACCCATGGAGCGGCGAAGTCGGCCACCTCGGGCGGGCAGACGGCCAGCAGGCGGACGCCGGGCTCGAAGCGCCCCTGTCGCTCCAGCGCCCGCACCACCGCCTGGGCCGCCGTGCGGGCCTCGACCCGGCCCTCGGCGTCCTGCAGTCGTTCGTGCAGGGGCTGGCGCAGGTGGGGCTTGGCCAGTTCCAGGACGCCGAACCGACTGAGGGGCGCTATGGCCACCTCGTCCCCGTCCGGCGCGAACGCGGCCTGGGCCGCGGCGTGAAGGCGGCGTCCATCCTTGGGGAAGCCGATCAGGTCGATGGCGACCAGGCCGCCGATCGACTTCAGCCGCAGCAGCCGCGCCGCCTCCCCAAGGGCCGCCAGGTTGGCGCGCGAGACTGAGACGGAGGCGTCGATCTCGGCGAGATCCACGTCGACCGCGGTGAGGGCGCGCGTCGGCTCGATGGCCAGGCTCACGCCGCCCGCCCCCAGGTGATCCACCGCAAGCGCCGCGGCCTGGGCGGCGTCGGCCTCGCGTCGGGCGTCCTCGCCCGTCGTCAATTCGGTGAGCCCGAATGCTGCGAGCTGTCGCTCCACCGGCGGCCCGTCGGCGAGCCGCCCCGAGGCGTCCGGGCCCGGCCCCAGCCGGCGCAAGGCCGCCGGCTTGCCACGCACCGGCTCGGCCACGACCTCCACCTCAAGGCGTTCCCCGACGAAGGGCGCTGCGGCGAGGCCGCGCATCCGCAGGGTCCCGGCGACGCCGTCGAGATCGACCCGCGCTAGGCCCATGCGCTCGGACACGGCCGCCACCCGGCCCCCGTAG
>CAXUEN010000366.1:0-261 GCA_964249945.1 uncultured Caulobacteraceae bacterium
ATCGCTGGACTCTGAACTTACAGGCTGAGTATAGGCCTGCGCGACGGTGGCAAGCAGCAGGGCGGAGGCGAGCCCGGCGAGGGCGCGGAGGCGGGCGTCGGGCATCGTCGTCCTTGAAGCTGTCCAGGCTTGCTAGAGCGGGGACGCGTGGGGCTCAAGCCAACTTCTCCTCCCCCGCGCAGCGGGAGAGGTGGCGTGGCGCGGAACGCGCCGTGACGGAGGGGCGTCGCCGCCGCTGCGGCCTGCGGCGTGGAAGGCCAG
>CAXUEN010000366.1:271-2911 GCA_964249945.1 uncultured Caulobacteraceae bacterium
ACGCTCCCTCCACCATGCTGCGCGTGGTTCCCCTCCCCCGCTTCGCAGGGGAGGAGAAGTAGGCTCGCCCGCGGTTCACGGATCAGGCTAGACTCCGCCCGTGAACGCCCCCGTCCCCACCGTGTCGCCGGCGCCCATTGCGTCGCGCGCACCGCCCTACGACACCGCGCCCTACCAGCGCGACGAGCTGCTGCACGAGATGTTCGCCGCCACGGCCGCCAGCTTCCCGCATAACGTCGCCGTCCGCCTCGCCACTCCCGACCTCGAGAGCAGCCGCCGCAGCGAGCTGACCTATGCGGGCCTGCGCTGCCGGGCCGCCCAGTTCGCGCGCTATCTCGTCAGCCGCGGCGTGCGCCGGGGCGACCGGGTGGTGATCTGCCTGCCGCGGGGACTGGACGCCTACATGGCCCTGCTGGGCGTGCTGGAGACGGGCGCGGCCTACGTGCCGCTGGACTGGGCCACGCCCCAGGACCGGGTCGACTACATCGCCGCCGAGAGCGAGGCTCACGCGGTCATCACGACCGCCGAGCGCGTCCCCGACTTCCCCGCCACCCTGCCCAACGTCATCGCGGTGGACGCCGCCATCGGCGACGTCGCCGCCTTCTCCACCGACGCCCTGACCCGCGCCGAAACCGGCGCCGACCCCGAGGACGCGGCCTACCTGATCTACACCTCCGGCTCCACGGGCCGGCCCAAGGGCGTGGTGATCCGCAGCAGGAACGCCTGTTTCCAGATCAGGTCGGAAGCCTCGATCCTGGGCGTGACTTCCAGCGACCGGGTCTACGCTGGCGCCTCGCTGGCCTTCGACATCTCGGTGGAAGAGATGTGGGCGGCCTTCCTGAACGGCGCCGAGCTGCTGGTGGGCTCCGAGGCGCTGGCCAAGGCCGGCCCGGACCTTGCCGCAACCCTGGAGGCGCAGGGCGTCACCGTCTGGTGCCCTGTGCCGAGCCTGCTGGCGGTGCTCGACCGCGACGTGGCCACAGCCCGCATCATCAACCTCGGCGGCGAGGCCTGCCCGCCGGAGCTGGTGCGGCGCTGGGCGCGGCCCGGCCGGCGCATGCTAAACACCTATGGCCCCACCGAGACCACCGTCACCGCCACCTGGACCGAGCTTAAGCCCGGCCGCCCCGTCACCATCGGCACGCCGCTGCCGGAGTTCACCGCCTGGATCGTCGACGAGGCGCTGCTCCCCGTCCCGGCCGGGGCCGAGGGCGAGCTGGTCATCGGCGGCCCGGCGCTGGCGCTAGGCTACCTGCACTGCGAGGAGCTGACGGCGGAGAAGTTCGTCACCGCGCCCTTCGCCGGGCCAGACGGCGCCTCGCACCGCATCTACCGTACGGGCGACCTCACCCGGCTGACGGCCGAGGGCGAGATCGACTTTCTCGGCCGCATCGACACCCAGGTGAAGATCCGCGGCTACCGGGTCGAGCTCGGAGAGATCGAGTCCGCCATCGCCGACGACCTCGCCGTAGCCCAGGCCGTGGTGAACCTCTACCTGGAGGAGGACGGGAGCGAGCTGCTGGTCGCCTTCCTCACGCCCCGGAGCGGCCTGGAGATCGACCTCGACCGCATCCGCTCCGCACTCGCCGAACGCTTGCCCGCCTACATGCGCCCCAACGCCTATGAAGTGCGGAAGGCCCTGCCCACGCTGATCTCCGGCAAGGTGAACAGGAAGGCCCTAGAGCGTCCCCGCCGGATCGAGGTGCAGACCCGCACCCTGCAGCCGCCCGCGACTCAGACGGAGGCCGACCTGCTCGCCGCCTGGCGCGAGGCGCTGGGCCAGCAGGCGATCTCGATAGAGGACGACTTCTTCGAGGAGCTGGGCGGCCACTCGCTGCGCGCCGCGCGCATGGTCTCCATCGCCCGGGCCACGCCGGCGCTGGCCGCCGTCTCGATCCAGGACCTCTACGCCGCGCCGACCATCCGCAAGCTGGGCGCCCGCCTGGACGCCGCCCGCCCGGCCGCCGCCGCCAGGCCGCCTGAGCCCTTCCATCCGATCCCGCAGATGCGCCGCACGCTTTGCGTCATCGCCCAGACCGTCGCCCTGATCCCGATCTTCGCTACCGCCGGCGTGCAGTGGATCTTCCCCTACCTGGCCTATGAGGCGCTGGCCTCGGACACCGACCGCATCCTGCCGCTGCTGGTGGCTGGGGCGGCCTTCGTGGTCATGCCGCCGCTGGTGCTGCTGCTGTCGATCGCGGTGAAATGGATCGTTATCGGGCGGTACAAGGCGGGGGATCATCCACTCTGGGGCGCCTACTACTTCCGCTGGTGGTTCGTGCGGCGGTTCTTGGGGATCGTGCCCGTGCAGTTCCTCGCCGGCACGCCCATCATGCGGGTCTACTACCGCCTGCTGGGTTGTCAGATCGGCAAGGGCGCCTTCGTCGGCCTGAACGACATCGACGCCGCGGATCTGGTCAGCATCGGCGAGGGCGCGGTGGTCAGCGAGGGCGCGGTGCTGGCCACCGTCTCGGTGGAGCGCGGCCTGCTGCGCATCGGCCGGGTGGACGTCGGCGCCCACGCCTCACTCGGCACCATGGCCGTGGTCGGGCGCAACGCTCAAGTCGGCGAAGGCGCGGTGCTGGAGGATCTCTCCGCCCTTCCTGCCGGCGAGCGCATTCCGCCGGGCGAGGCCTGGAC
>CAXUEN010000367.1:0-2907 GCA_964249945.1 uncultured Caulobacteraceae bacterium
GCAGCGTCGGGGGCCGGCGGCGCGTGGGTCATCACTCATCATAGCGGCTGCGTCCCCCAGCCGTCACGCGGCGTGCGCAACGATAGCGCGCGGGACCCCGTGTTCGGCTAAGGTGCGCCCCGCGAAGCGACGCGACGGCGCGGCGAGTTCGCGCCCAGGGGTCAGGACAGATCGATGTCGGGCACGAACTCAGGGGTGGCGCGCAACGCGCTGGTGATCATCGCGGCCATCCTTGGGGCCTACGCCCTGCACTGGCTGCGCGACATCCTCACGCCCCTGGCGCTCGCGGTCTTCCTGCTGGCCATGGTCGACGGGCTGGCGCGGCTGCTGGCCCAGAGGGCGCCCTTCGTCCCAGATGTAATGGCCCTGCCCGTCGCCCTGGTCGGCTCGATCATCATCGCGGGTCTGGTGATCTATGCGGTGGGGGCCAACGCGGCCGGCTTCGCCCAGGAGCTGATCAACGACACCGCCCGGCTGAACCAGATCATCGCCCGGGTCGCCGGCATCTTCGGGGTCAAGGTGCCGCCCACCGTCGCCCAGCTTATCAACCAGCTGAACCCGGTGCGCTACATGGGCGCGGTGGCCGGCGCAATGCAGAGCTTCGCGTCCGGCGCCATCTACGTGCTGGTCTATCTCGGCTTCCTGATCGCCTCGCGCCAGGGCTTCCAGAAGAAGGCGGTGGCGCTGTTCCCGGTCCGCGGCGAGCGCGACGGGGCGGCCGACGTCTTCTACCGCATCCGAGACTCCATCCAGCGCTACCTGTGGATCCAGACCGTCACGGGGTTGATGATCGCCGGTCTGTCGGCGGTGGTGATGTACGGGGTGGGGTTGTCCAACGCCCTGTTCTGGTCGTTCCTGATCCTGATCCTGAGCTTCGTGCCGGTGATCGGAGGCGCCATCGGCAGCACCCTGCCGCCTCTGTTCGCGCTGGTGCAGTTCCCCACCACCACCCGGGCCGTCATCCTGTTCCTGGGGCTGCAGGTGATCGGCTTTGTGGTCGGCAACGTGATCCAGCCGCGCATGCAGCGGGACAGCCTGAACATTGACCCGGTCATGGTGCTGCTCAGCCTGGCGCTGTGGGGCGCGCTGTGGGGGCTGCCGGGCATGTTCCTGTCCACGCCGCTCACGGTCACGGTGATCACCATCCTGGCCCAGTTCACGGGCTCGCGCTGGATCGCCATCCTGCTGTCCGGCGACGGCGCCCCGGAAGGCGGCCCGGAGCCCAAGCCCGCCAGACGTCCGGCCCTGGCACCGCCGGCGCATGCCTAACCCTGCTCCCCGCTTCGGCGGGAAACGGCAGCCCCGCCTACGGTCAAGCTGGGTCACGGACACGTGAGAGCGGTTTTGTCGCGGCTGCCCCTATCGTTTCTGGCGCGTCCGCCTTATCTTCCTCTCACGCCGGAAGGTCCCCCCACCGTCCGGCGTGGCGCCCGCTTCCCGTCCCCCAAGTTGACGGGCGCCTTCGAAACGTTCCGCTCGACTTCCCCCCGTCGACGGAACCTGCGCCGCCAGACATCCCCCCGTCTGGCGGCGCGCTTCGGTTCAGGGGCGCCCCCCTCGCCTCGCTCGGGTTGATCCCCACAGTCAGCGGGTCCATTGTGCCGCCCGTTGCCGGGTGGAAAGTTGCGCGGTCATGTACGACGACGAGATCAACGTCTCATCTAAGGCTGAATTGCAGCATGTTTTTACCCGGCGTCTGGGGCTCGAGGCGCTGGACAACGCCCAGTCGCGCTTCATCTCCCAGATCGCAGACGACCTGAGCGTCGACGAACTGCCGGCCTTGACGGCCGACGACCTCGCCGCCGTGCTGGCCCGCTTCTGGCGCTTCGCCACGGAGGCGGACGGCTCCCGCGTCCGCTTCCAGCTCGGCCTCGCCCTGGGTGCCGACGGGCGTGACCTGGACCTTGAGGTGCTGGAGATCGTTCAGCCCGACATCCCCTTCCTGGTGGACAGCGTCATGGGCGCCCTGGCCGCGGGCGGCCACGACGTGCGCGCCATGTTCCATCCTGTGGTGTCCCCGCCCCCAGGCGGCGAGCAGTCCCTGATCCTGGTGGTGCTCGGCCCGGTCGGCGAGGACCGGCGCGGGGCCCTGCTTGAGGAGATCGACCGCACGCTGAGGGACGTGCACGCGGCGGTCGCCGACTTCCCGGCGCTCCGGGCCATGGCTGACCGCACGGCCGAGGAGCTCGCCGCCTCCGCCGCTCCGTTCGGCGCCTACGGCGCGCAGGAACATGTCGATTTCCTGCACTGGCTGACCACGGACCGGTTCATCTTCCTGGGCGCGCGCGTCTATGACTATCCGCGCACCGCCGACGGCGGCTATGCGGCGGAGGAGCCGGTCTACACGCCTGAGCAGTCGCTGGGCGTGCTGCGCGACCAGAGCCGCACCGTCCTGCGTCGGGCCAGCGAGCCGGCCATCCTCACCTCCGAACTCGGCCGCCACCTGGAGGCGGCGCCGCCGGTGACGGTGGCGAAGTCCACCCTGCGCTCGCGCGTGCACCGTCGGGCCGACATGGATTTCATCGGGATCAAGCGCTACGACGCGGCCGGGTGCGCCATAGGCGAGGTGCGCTTCGTCGGCCTGTTCACGGCCGAGGCCCAGGAGACGCCGGCCATCAGCCTGCCGCTCGTACGCTGCAAGATCGAGCACGTACTGGCCCGCGCCGGCCACAATCCCAGCGCCCACTCCGGCAAGCGGCTCCGCTACATCGTGGAGACCTATCCCCGCGACGAGCTGTTCCAGATTGGCGAGGACGAACTCTACCGCATCGCCCAGGGGATCCTGCATCTCTATGACCGGCCGCGGGTGCGCCTGTTCGCCCGCACCGACGTCCTGCAGCGCTTCGTCTCCGCCCTGCTGTTCATCCCGAGCGACCGCTACAGCTCCGACGTCCAGGCCCGGGCGGG
>CAXUEN010000368.1:0-2904 GCA_964249945.1 uncultured Caulobacteraceae bacterium
ACGCGCTCAAGCGTTCCCTGCACGAGGACGACTACCTCGCCGCCATCGCCCGGGCTGCGGTCGGGCTCAAGCCCGTCCCGCCGCCCGCCGCGCCCGCCGGGCTGACGCCCGAACAGGCCGCGGCCCTTCAGGCCCAGGATTCAGCCGGACAGGCGTCGGGCGGCCAGGCCGCGCCTGGAGAGACCTCGCCTGGAGCCCAGCCATGAGCCTACGCCGCGTCCTGTCGCGAACCGTGGCCTTAGGGCTAGTCGGCGCCACGATCGCCGGCTGCGCCGGCATCCGCACCCCGAGCTTCTTCGGCCTGGGCGCCCGCAAGCCCAAGGAGCGCGCCGCCGAGGGCCAGCGCATCCCGGTGCTGGGCTCCGCCGAGCAGATCGAGGTCTCGGCGAACCTGAAGGGCGTCGACTTCAGTGTTCCGCCGCCCCAGCCCCAGGCCGCATGGCCGACGCCGGGCGGCAACCCTGAGCAGGCTGTGGAGCACATCGACGCAGGCGCCAACCTGCGCATCGCGTGGCGTCACAGCATCGGCGCGGGCGCCACCCGCAAGGCCCACATCACCGCGCCGCCCATCGTGGCGGACGGGCGCGTCTTCACCCTGGACGGCATGGGCGGGGTGGAGGCGGTGGACGCCGGCACCGGGCGCACCATCTGGCGCGATCAGTTCGCCCCGCGCCGCGGCCGCGACACCGAGGCGTTCGGCGGCGGCGTCGCCTACCAGGACGGCGTGCTGTTCGTCACCTCCGGCTATCGCTTCATCGCCGCGGTCGATGCGGCAACCGGCGACGTGAAATGGCGCGACGACACTTCCGTGCCCGTGCATGGAGCCCCGAATGTGGCGGACGGCAAGCTGTTCGCCGTGGACGTGAGCGACCAGCTGATGGCGTTCGACACCGCCACCGGCAAGATGCTGTGGACCTACCAGGGCCTGACCGAGCCGGCGCGCCTGCTGGAGGCGTCCAGCCCCGCCATCTCCGGCGAGGTGGTAGTCTCGCCCTTCGCCTCGGGCGAGCTGGTGGCGTTCAGCACCGTGAACGGCCAGCAGATCTGGGAGGACACCCTATCCCAGACCAGCCGCAACAGCGCCCTGTCGGAGATCCGCGACATCGGCGGGCGCCCGGTGATCTACCGCGGCGACGTGCTGGCGGGCAGCCATTCGGGCGTGCTGGCGGCCATCGACTTGCACACGGGCCAGCGGCGCTGGTCGCTGCCGATCTCCACCATCAGCACGCCTTGGCCGGCCGGAGATGTGGTCTACGCCACCGACCAGGGGGGCAAGGTGGTCTGCATCGCGCGCGACTCGGGGCAGGTCTACTGGATCAAGGACCTGAACCTAGGCGTGAAGAAGAAGCAGCGCGCCATCTATTCCGGTCCCGTGCTCGCGGCCAACCGGTTGCTGCTGGTGGACAGCCTGGGCGGCCTGGTGGCGCTGAACCCGAAGACCGGCGCACGCGAATCCACCCTGCGGCTGGGTTCGCCCGCCTTCCTGAACCCCATCGGGGTGAACGGGACGCTGTACGTCCTGACCCAGGCCGGGAATCTGATCGCGATCCGCTGATCCTCCTCCCCCGGCGCCTGCCCGACGATAGGGGCGCAAGCCTCGCCAAGGGTCCTTTGCCTATGCGTCGGTCTCACGCACCTGCGCGGCGGCTCGCATTTGCCGGCCAATGCGGCGCTGTCGCCTGCCGAACCAGAAGGTCCAGAGGCCGAGGCCGCCCATCGTCGCGTTGCCGAGCACCGGGGCGGCCATCAGGTAGGTCCGGACGGGCAGGGTCAACACCAATCCCGCGGAGATCAGCGCCTCGCCCACAAGGCCGAAGCCCCAGACCAGCGTCATCAGGGTCATGGTCTGTTCGAAGAAGCGGTTCCCGCGCAGCCCCTCTAACTCCGCCAGCTCCGAGGGCGACCTGCGCGCGAGCCCGGCCTGTACGAACTGGTAGATAAGCGGCCGCCGGATGGCCACTGAACCCAGGAAGACGAGGCCGATCAGGGCGGTGCCCAGCTTCTCGCGCAGCTGCATGACATGCACGCCGCCGCCGCCGCCCAGGAAGGCCAGCAGCGACAGCACGATACCCGCCAGCACCAGCATCGACAGGGCGTCGACCCTGCGGCGCCTCGCGAACTCCACAACACTCCAGATCAGCGGGGGGCGCCGAGGAGGCGATCAGCGCGCCCACCTCGCCATAGGCCGGCTTGGCCTGGTCATAGACCACAACCGGCAGGACGAAGTTGACCAGCACCTCGCCCGCGAGCCGCAGCCCGTGGCGACGCAGGTAGGCGCCCGCCTGATCGATCCGGCTCACCACGCCAGCTCCGCCAAGTCCCAGGCTCGAGATCACGACGCCCTCCCGATCCAGGCGCCGTGGAAGCCCGGCGGTATGCGGTGGGGCAGGTGCACGCAGGCGACCGGTTCCTCCGCGATGTCCCCGGCGTTTAGGATCACGAGGTCCGTCGTCTCGGCCACCGCATCGATGACCAGCCCGACCAGCCAACCCTCCCCCGACAGGAAGGGGTGGGGGGTGGTCGGCTGGGGCAGGCGCCTGCGGTTGTGCGCTGCCAGCGTCTCCACCCCCTTGCCTACGGCTGAGCGGATCAGGGTCTCGACGGCGCTTGCCATGATGACGGTCCTTATATTTACAGTGTCACCATGCGAGCTATGGTAACGCTGTCAACATAAAATCCGGCTATCATCATGGGGACCTGAGAGACGCGCTGATCGAGGCGGGCCTCAGGCTCCTGTCCGAGCGCTGAGCCGACGACCTGTCGCTGCGCGAGATGGCGCGGGAGGTGGGCGTCAGCGCCACCGCGGTCTACCGGCACTTTCCCGATAAGGGCGCTCTGATGTCGGCCCTGACCATGGCCGGGCTGACCCGGCTGGCTACCGACCAGCGTCAGGCGGCGGAGAGG
>CAXUEN010000369.1:0-2900 GCA_964249945.1 uncultured Caulobacteraceae bacterium
CCCCTGCAACTGCGCCGTCCCCACCGGCCACAACGTCAACGTGCCCGGCGTGAACATCACGCCCCCCTCGGTCACGGTGAACTCGCCCAACATCTGGATCTCGACGCCCAACATCGAGGTGCAGTCGGCGGCCGTCTCCTACGCCCAGTCCCAGGCCAACGCTTCCAGCAGCGCAGAGGCCTCCTCCCAGGCGAGCAGCAATGCGTCCGGCGCCGCCAACGCCAACGCCTATTCCAACGTCTACGCCAACGCCCTGGCCCAGAGCAACGCGGTGGGCGCCGCGCTCGGCGGCGGCTCCAGCTTCGCGGCCGGGGAGGGCGTTTCCAACAGCTACATCCAGAATCTGGCGGTGGAAGGTGTCGAGACGCCCGCAACGCGCCGCATCTGTGCGGAATACCGCTCGGTGGCCAAGGTGGTGGCGGTCCAGGCGGTGTGCCTGGACGACAAGGCCATTCCGCACCCCGCCTCCCAGGTCATCCCCGACCGCGAGCTGCTGCCGAGCTACGAAGGCGAGGTGTTCCGCTGCATCGCGGGCACGCGCATGCAGTACACCCTTGCCGACTATGCGGGCTCCGCCGACTTCGGTCGCGGCCAGACCATCCCCTGCGTGAAAGGCGAGGCGCTGTACCACTCGGCCAGCGGTCAGCTCGCCTGCCGGCCTCAGCGCCCGGCCCGCGATTGCAACGAACGCTCGCTGCTCCGCCGCTACGGCGCGGGCTTCAAGGTGATCCGGGCGGGAGCGCAGCAGTGCGTCGCCTACCGGACCGAGACCGCGGAGTCGAACAGCTCGGGCGCCATGCAGCTCGACGGCGGCGTGGGGCACTGAGCCTTCGATCCTCCTCCCATGGGGAAGGGTACCAGCGAAGCTGGTGGAGGGGGCTGCACCGCGGCTTGAAGCGTGGCGAGCCCTCTCAGTCGGCTTCGCCGACCGCTCCCCCAGCGGGGGAGACTCTGGGTGTCCGGCGTTGGCTATTCCGCCGTCCAGCCGCCGTCGATGGAGAGGTTGGCGCCGGTGATCTGGGCGGCGGCGTCGGAGCACAGGAACACCGCCAGCGCCGCCACCTCCTCCGGCTTGACGAATTCCTTTGTGGGCTGGGCGTCGAGCAGCACGTCGTTGATCACCTGATCCCTCGTCAGGCCCCGGGCCTTCATGGTGTCGGGGATCTGGTGCTCCACCAGCGGCGTCCAGACGTAGCCCGGCGAGATGCAGTTCACAGTGATCTTGTGGGTCGCCACTTCAAGCGCCGCGGTCTTGGTCAGCCCGGCTAGCCCGTGCTTGGCGGTGACATAGGCCGACTTGAACGGGCTCGCCGCCTTGGAGTGGGCGGACGCGGTGGAGATGATCCGGCCCCAGCCCTGCGCCTTCATCAGCGGGAGGACCGCGCGCATGGCGTGGAAGGCCGAGGACAGGTTGATGGCGATGATCTGGTCCCACTTCTCGATGGGGAACTCGTCGATGGGGGCCACGTACTGGATGCCGGCGTTGTTGATCAGGATGTCCACCGTGCCGAAGCGCGTGTGGGCGTCCGCGATCATGGCGGCGATCTGGTCGGGCTTGGTCATGTCGGCGGCGGAGTAGACCGCCTTCACCCCGAACTCGCCCTCGATCTCCGAGCGCTCCTTCTCGATGGCGGCCGCGTCGCCGAAGCCGTTGATCATCACGTTGGCGCCCTCGGCTGCCAGGGCGCGGGCGTAGGAGAGGCCGATGCCGCTGGTCGATCCGGTGACCACGGCGTTGCGGGATTTCAGGCTCATGGAAGGGTCCTTGCAAGCGGAAGGAGGGCGTCAGGGCGTGGGCGAGGTGGGCTCGCCCTGCAGGTGGCCGGTGTCGATCACCTGCACGCCGGGCTTCAGCGGCTGTGTAAGCAGCCCAAGGTGACGGTCCAACGTCCGTTTCACGTCGGCGACGCCGCTGGCCCAGTGCTCGGTCATGGTTTGGCGGGAGAACTCGAAGTCCTTGGAGCCGCCCTCGTAGGGCTGCTTGCGGTAGATCAGCTGCACCACGGTGACCGCGTTCTCGCGCGCCGTCTCGTGCAGGATGGCCAGCTCCGGGTCGTCGGCCCGCTCGGCCGGCAGGCTGTCCAGCAGGGCGCGCAGCGCCGCCTTCACCTTGTGGATGCGCAGGTTGGCGTCGGTGTTCAACCGCGTGCGGCTGGAATAGCGGATGTCCTTCTCCCGCTCGTCCACCTCCAGCATGTTGCGGGGCATGGGGCCATGGGCGTTGAACAGGTCCACCTGGAAGATCAGCAGGTCGCCCGTCTGGTCTTCGTCCAGCACGAACTGCAGCGGCGTGTTAGAAACGAGGCCCCCGTCCCAGAAGGCCTCGCCCTCGATCCACACTGGCGCGAAGCCGGGAGGCAGGGCGCCGGAGGCCATGATGTGCTCCGGCCCGATCCTCCGGTGGGCGCTGTCGAAGACCACGGAGTTGCCAGTCCGCACGTTCACCGCGCCCACGCTCAGCCGGGTGGGACCCGAGTTGATCCGCTCGAAGTCCACCAGCGTCTCCAGCGTCGTGCGCAGGGGGGCGGTGTCGTAGTAGCTGATCGCCTCGCGCGAGCCCTCGGGCCACAGCATGGACGGCGGCAGGCGCGGGGTGAAGAAGCCCGGCGCGCCCAGGGTGGCGATGGCGGCCGCGCTCATCTGGTTCATGAAGCTGCGGAGTGGGTTGAAGTCGATAACGGCGGGCGAGAAGAACGGCCCCGAACTCGCCTGCTCCCAGAAGGCGCGCAGGCGCGCGAGCCGTCGCTCAGGCGGGTTGCCGGCGATTAGCGCCGCGTTGATGGCGCCGATGGAGATGCCGGCGACCCAGTCGGGCTCCACCTGGGCGGCCTGCAGCGCCTCGCACACCCCGGCCTGGTAGGAACCGAGCGCACCGCCGCCCTGGAGGACGAGGACGCGGT
>CAXUEN010000370.1:0-2870 GCA_964249945.1 uncultured Caulobacteraceae bacterium
CACTTGGACGGCTTCGGCATGGACGTCGAAGGCCGCCGCTACAAGACCCTGGACGACACAATGACCTACGCCTTCCACGTGGCGGGCGTGGTCGGCGTCATGATGGCCGAGGTCATGGGGGTGCGCCAGCGCGACACCCTGCGGCGGGCCTGCGACCTGGGCCTGGCCTTCCAGCTCACCAACATCGCCCGCGACGTGGTGGAGGACGCCCAGAACGGGCGTCTCTACCTGCCCGCCGACTGGTTGCGGGCGGAGGGGCTGTCGCCCACCGCCGCGGCCGTGGCCGACCCCGCCAACCGCGAGGCGGTGGCCAGGGTGGCCAGGCGGCTGCTGGACGTGGCCGACGCCTACTACCGAAGCGCGCGGGACGGACTGGCCGGCCTGCCGGTGCGCTCGGCCTGGGCGATCGCCAGCGCGCGGGGCGTCTACCGCGCCATCGGCCGCATCGTGCGGCGGCGCGGCGCGAAGGCCTGGGACCGGCGGGCGGGCGTGGCGACCGTCGGCAAGCTCGCCTTGCTCGGCCGGGGCGCGGCGCTGGCCTGGATCGCACGGCTGCCGCTGCGGCCCGTGGACCGCGCGGGGCTGTGGACCCCGCCGGAAGCCCTCACCGCCGCTGCAGCGGGCGAGTATAGGGCCGTTCCGCCACGCGGATGGTGATCCGCTCCCGCTCACCCTCCCGACGCTCCACCAGCAGACGGCCCACCTGGGCGTCGTCGTGGAAGGCGTAGCCCTTGATGGCGTCGAGCAGCGCCTTGGCCAGGTTGTCGAGGTCGAGCCAGGGTGGGTCGCCTGTGTACTCCATGACAATCTCGACGCCGTACTCGCCCCAGGCCGGCCGCGCGCGCCGCCACTCCTTGCGGAAGAACTCGTAGATCAGCGGCTTGTAGTAGCGGGCCTGGGTTGTCAGCCCCTCCACCACGATCTCGAGGCCGTGGTCCTCCATCTCGCGGGCGCGGACCCGGCCGATCCCGACCCACGCCCCCGTCCGCTCCTGCACAGCTACAGCGGCGGGGAAGCGGGGGTCACGCCGCGGATCTGAACTGCGGGTTCTCCTTGATGTAGCGCTCGATGCGGTCGATGGCCTCGGCCAGCCGGTCGGCCTTGTCGTGGAACAGCAGGCTGAAGGGCATCGACTCGGTGCGGCCCTGCCCGTGCCCGCCGTCGCGGCCGTGGGCGGCGATCACCAAGTCGGTCATGGTGACCTCGGCGCAGAGGCCTGCGGGCGAGGCGGAGATGCGCTCGGCCGCGGCGGCGAGCCGCTCCGCCAGCAGCTTCAGGTTCAACGGGTTGGCCATGGGTGGTCTCCGCGGTTTGTCGGCCAACCCGAAAGGGTCAGCCGGCGTTCCGCGCGGATGCGGGGAAGAGCGACGCTCGATCCCTTTGACTTGATCCGCCTCGCGGCCGAATGTTGCGCCATGGGGTGGGTGGAGATTGGCATGCGACGGTGGGTCGGCGGATGGATTGCGGCGGCTTGGAGCCTGGCCGCCTGCGCCGCAGTCGCCCAGACGCCGGCGGCGAGCCCGGGCGCCCTCACCCTCGAGCAGGCGCTGGGCTATCCCTTCGTCAGCGGCCTGGTGGCGGCCGAGCGCGCCGACCGCATCGCCTGGGTGCAGGATGTGCGGGGCGTCCGCAACGTCTGGGTGGCCGACGGGCCGGGCTTCACGCCGCGCCAGGTCACCCGCTATGCCGGGGACGACGGCCAGGAGCTGACCGGCCTGAGCTTCAGCCCGGGCGGGTCGCGGCTGCTGTACGTCCGCGGCGGCGACCACGACGCCAACTGGCCGGCCGAGAGCCACCTCGCCCCCGACCCGACCGGCAGCCCCGAGGAGCCGAAGGTGACCATCTGGAGCGCTAGCCTGGACGGGGCCGCGCCGATCAGGCTGGCCGAGGGCGACGTCCCGGCGCTGTCGGCCCGGGGCGTGCTGGCCTACGTCAAGGACGACCAGGTCTGGACCACGACGCTCGACGGCCATGGCAAGCCCGAGCGGTTGGCCTTCGACCGCGGCAAGGCCCGCAGCCTCGTCTGGTCGCCGGACGGGTCCAGGCTGGCCTTCGTCTCAGACCGGGGCGACCACGCCTTCATCGCCGTCTACACCGATCACGCGCACCCGCTGGTCTATCTCCAGCCCTCCACCGGGCGCGACGACGACCCGGCCTGGTCGCCGGACGGGACGAGAATCGCCTTTACCCGCCAGCCCGGCGCGGGCGGCGCGCCCGAGCCGCTGCTGACGCAGACGCCCCACCCCTTCTCCATCTGGACGGCGGATGCGGGGACCGGCGCCGGCCAGCCCGTCTGGCGCAGCCCCAACACGCTGGACGGCTCCTATCCGGACGCCATCACCGGGGTGAACCTGGCCTGGGCCGCGGACGGGCGGCTGGGCTTCGCCGCCGACCTGGACGGCTGGCGGCACCTGTACGTCGTGCCCGCGGCCGGAGGCGCGCCCACCCTGCTGACGCCCGGCCGCTACATGGTCGAGGACGTGGCGCTCAGCCGCGACAAGCGTCAGCTCCTCTACAGCGCCAACACGGGCGCAGCCGAGAGCGACGACGACCGGCGCCACATCTTCCGCGTGGCCCTGCAAGGCGGCGCGCCGACGCCGGTGACCTCCGGCGACGGCATGCAGACCGCGCCGGCGCCTGTCTCCGGCGACCGGGTCGCCTTCGTCGACTGGGGCGCACGCCGGCCGGCCGAGGTCGAGATGAACCCCGTTCTGCTCAAGCCGTCGAGCGAGCGCCGTTCGCAGGTCGTGCTCGAAGGCGCGATCTGGGACGATGTCGACGCGTGGGACTACCACCGCCGCCGCTACTGGGCCTTTGGCAGCGCGGCCGCGGCCTGGTCCTCCGCCGTGGGCGAAGTCTGATAGACGTAT
>CAXUEN010000371.1:0-2866 GCA_964249945.1 uncultured Caulobacteraceae bacterium
TCGCTCCTCCGCCGCCGGAGGCCAGCACGTGAACAAGACCCATTACGCGGTGCGCATCACCCACCTCCCCACCGGCATCGTGGTCCCCTCCTCGGAGAAGTCCCAGCACCAGAACCGCGCCAAGGCCATGAAGAACCTGAAGGCGCGCCTCTACGACGCCCAGCGCAGCCAGCTCGACGCCGACCGGGCCGCCGCCCGCAAGGAGCAGGTGGGCAGCGGCGACCGCTCCGAGCGCATCCGCACCTACAACTTCCCCCAAGGCCGGGTCACCGACCACCGCATCAACCTCACCCTGTACAACCTGCCCAAGGTCATCGAGGGCGAAGCCCTGGACGAGGTGATCGAGGCCCTGATCGCCGAAGACCAGGCCGCCCGGCTGGCCACGCTGGAGGACGAGTTCGGCTGAGCCGCGTCGGCCGTGCGAACGGCCGCTCAGGCCGCCGCCGCCTGGGGGCGTCGCGGCTCGTCGCGTCCCGACCGGAACCGCCGCTCCTCCTCGATGACGCGCTCGCTCAGCTCGGCGATCTCATCGGTGAGGGAATACTGGCGGTAGATGTCGAAGCCGCGCAGCACCACCATGGCCTTGGGCAGGAGCTCGTTGAACCGGATCCACACGGGGCTGGCGTCGCGCAGGTCCCGGGCCTGCCGCGCGACCGGGTCCCACAGGCCCGCGTCCAGCAGGCTCGCCTTGCAGCGCGCCATGGTCGGCAGCAGCATGAACAGGTAGAGGAACTGAGGGGTGGCGGCGTCGAGGTGGCGGGGCGAGATGCGCCGCCGCCAAGCCATGAAGGCGTCGCGGAAGGCCTGCTGGTGGCTGGCGTTGTCGGAGAACCAGGCCAGGTCCGCCACCTGGGCCTGGGCGTCGCCCAGCTTGGCGTGTTCGGCCTGGGCGATCAGCGTCTCCAGCGGGCAGCCGGCGCTGATCGCCGCCGACAGGGCCGCGAACGACAGCCCCAGCCGCGCTGGCAGGTCGGCGTACTGCACCGGCATCCCGGCCACCACCGTCCATTGGCCACACGACGAGTCGGCGCTGGCCTGGGGGGTCGCGGGCGCTGCGGTGACCTTGCCGGCCTGGAGCGCCCACCTGACGGTCTGAGGCCCGTACGCCCCGTGGACGTCGGTGCTCACCAGCTTGTACGCCGGCCCGGGCGAAGGCCCGACGTCGGCGAGGAAAGAGCGGAAGTCCCGCCACGGCGGGTGCACACCCCCCTGCCGCTTCGACAGCAGGCGGTGCAGCTCCTCGGCCTCGTGCCGGAACTGGCGCTGCAGGGCGCGGCGATCGCCAGCCCTTATCCGCTCGGCCCATCGGCGGTCGACGTCGGACATGCCGGTCAGACGCCGCACCTGCGGGAGGCGCACCCGGACGTGACACCGCCTGCACCTGTCCGCATCCACGTCCCCTAGCCGTACTTCGCAGCCAGCCTAACCGCCGACGGCTAACGGAAGCTTGCCCCCGGCCCCGGCGATCCGCCGGGTGTTGGACGAAACGGGCGACGGCCATCTTCCGCCGCCGCAGCCGCGTATCTACATCCAGTTCTAGGAGTGTGAGTGATGATGGATCGAAGAGCGCTTTTGTTGGCTGGTACGGCCGCCGCCATCGGCGGCGGGTGGATGCTGGCGCACAATCCCGCCCGGGCGGCGCCTGAAGCCTATCCGGTGCAGCTCACCCCGGCCCAATGGCGCGCCAAGCTTTCGCCCGCCGCCTACGGGGTGCTGCGCGAGGCGCAGACCGAGGCGCCCGGCGCCAGTCCGCTGCTGAACGAGCACCGCCACGGCCGCTTCACCTGCGCCGGCTGCGATCAGGCCCTCTACAGTTCGACCACCAAGTTCGACAGCGGCACCGGCTGGCCGAGCTTCTACGCCCCCCTGCCCCACGCCGTCGCGACCCGGCAGGACGTGTCGATGATCATCCCCCGCACCGAGGTCCACTGCATCCGCTGCGGCGGCCACCTGGGCCACGTCTTCGACGACGGTCCCAAGCCCACCGGCCTGCGCTACTGCATGAACGGGGCGGCCATGAAGTTCGTGGCGGCCTGACCGCGCGCCGCGGCTTCGCCCCGGCTTGAGGGCGTAGGCGAAGCCGCCTAGAACCGCGCGCGATGGCCAGCCCCCCCTCGACTTCGGCCGGCGATGTCGAAGCCGCCATATCCGCACGTCTGTTTGCGCTGCCGCAGCCGCATTTCCTCAGCACCGACCTGCTCGACCGCCCCACCGCCGACGCCCTGCTCAACCTCGCCGACGCCTTCGTGGGCCTGAGCCGCCAGCGCGACAAGAAGCTGGCCTTGCTCCGCGGCCTGACCCTGGTGAACCTGTTCTTCGAGGCCTCCACCCGCACCCAGTCCTCCTTCGAGCTGGCCGCCAAGCGGCTGGGCGCCGACACGGTGAACATGGCGCCCCGAACCTCCTCGGTGACCAAGGGCGAGACCCTGATCGACACCGCGGTGACGCTGAACGCCATGAAGCCGGACCTGCTGGTGGTGCGCCATTCCGCCTCCGGCGCCGCGGCGCTCCTGGCCCAGAAGGTGAGCTGCAGCGTGGTGAACGCCGGGGACGGCTGGCACGGCCACCCCACCCAGGCCCTGCTCGACGCGCTCACCATCCGCCGCGCCTTCGGCCAGGTGGGCGGGCTGACGGTGGCCATCTGCGGCGACGTGCTGCACAGCCGCGTCGCCCGATCCAACGTGGCGCTCCTCCAGTTGCTGGGCGCGGAGGTGCGGCTGGTCGGGCCGCCCACCCTGATGCCGAGCGGGGCGGAGGACTGGGGTCCGGCCATCCACCACGACCTGCGGGACGGCGTCCGCGGCGCCGACGTGGTGATGATGCTGCGCCTGCAGCTGGAGCGGATGGACGGCGCCTTCGTCCCCTC
>CAXUEN010000372.1:0-2839 GCA_964249945.1 uncultured Caulobacteraceae bacterium
CTGCTGGACGCTTGGGCGCCGCCGGCGCGGCTGATGTTCTGCGACGAGGCCGGCGACGACCCCCAGGCCCGCTGGGGGGGCGAGGCCGGCCGCGCCGCCCCCGCCGTCCCGCAGCTCGCGGTCCACTCCCGGGGCGGCCCCTGGACGGTGCTGGTCGGCCCCGAGGGCGGGTTCGACCCGGCCGAGCGCGACCGCCTGAGGCAGGCGGACTTCGTGACTGCGGTGACGCTCGGCCCCCGCATCCTGCGGGCCGACACCGCCGCCATCAGCGCCCTTACCCTGTGGCAGGCGGTCCTGGGAGACTGGGACGACGGCCACGGCGGCGCCTGAGCCCGAAGCGCCCCCGGATCGGGCCAGGGCTTGAGCGTCGCCGGACCAGGCCTTATGTCGCCGACCCGAGCCGCTGCGACCCGATGTCGGGCGCAGGGCGCGCGCCTGGAGGCCCGATGGCCGAAGCCGAAGTGGATGCGCCTCCGCTGCGTCTGGACGATCTCGCAAGCTATCTGGCCACAGGTTGTCGGTCGCCTTCGGAGTTCAAGGTCGGCGCGGAACATGAGAAGTTCGGCTTCCGCCAGGCCACCCTGCGCCCCGTCCCGTACGAAGGCCCGGACGGGATCGAGGCCCTGCTGAAGGGCATGATGCGCTTCGGCTGGCAGGGCGACTACGAGGCCAGCGACCGCGGCGAGACCCTGATCGCCCTGACCCGCAATGGCGCCAGCATCAGCCTGGAGCCCGGCGGCCAATTCGAGCTGTCCGGCGCGCCGCTGGCCACCATGCACGACATATGCTGCGAAACCTCGCTTCACCTGAAGGAGACCCGCACGGTCGCCGACGAACTCGGCATCGGCTTCCTGGGGCTCGGCTTCTCGCCGGTTTGGCGGGTGGACGAGGTGCCGGTGATGCCGAAGGGCCGCTACAAGATCATGCGCGAGTACATGCCCAAGGTCGGCGCGCGCGGTCTGGACATGATGTTTCGCACCTGCACGGTGCAGGCCAACCTCGACTTCGCCTCCGAAGCCGACATGGTGAAGAAGTTCCGGGTGTCCCTCGCCTTGCAGCCGGTGGCCACCGCACTCTTCGCCAACTCCCCCTTCACCGAAGGCAAACCCAACGGCTGGCTGTCGGCCCGGGGGGCGGTCTGGACCGACGTGGACGCCGACCGTACCGGCCTGCTCGACTTCGTGTTCGAGGACGGTTTCGGGTTCGAGACCTACGCAGCCTACGCGTTGGACGTGCCGATGTACTTCGCCAAGCGGAACGGCCGCTACATCGACCTGGCCGGCAAGTCCTTCCGCCGCTTCATGGCGGGCGAGCTGGCCGAGCTGCCGGGAGAACGGGCGACGATGAAGGACTGGGGCGACCACCTCACCACCCTGTTTCCCGAGGTGCGCCTGAAGACCTATCTGGAGATGCGCGGGGCCGACAGCGGGCCACAGTCCAGTCTCTGCGCCCTGCCGGCCTTGTGGACGGGCGTGCTCTACGACGACGCGGCCCTGGAGGCCGCCTGGGACCTCTGCAAGGCCTGGACGACGCAGGACAAGCTGGCCTTGCGCGTCGACGCCGCCCGCCTGGGCCTGAAGGCCACGGTCGCTGGCCGTCCGTTGCAGGACGTGGCCCGGGACATGACCGCCATCTCGCGCGAAGGGCTGAAACGCCGCGCCCGCTTCAACGCGGGCATGTTGGACGAGACCGTGTTCTTGAACCCGCTCATGGAGATCGCCGACAGCGGGATCACGCCCGCCGAACGCCTGCTGGAACTCTACCACGGCCCGTGGCAGGGCGACGCGAACCGGGTGTTCGAACTGGCCTACTGACCCTAGTCTCGCCTGCGCGCGCCAACGGTGGCGCGGAAGGAGGTCTCCATGATCCGGGTCGGCATCGGCGGCTGGACCTTCGAGCCGTGGAGGGGCAGCTTCTTCCCCGATCACCTGCCTCACGCGCGCGAGCTGGACTACGCCTCGCGCCAGGTCACCGCCATCGAGGTGAACGGCACCTACTATCGCACCCAGTCGCCGGCCACCTTCGCCAAGTGGGCGGGCGAGACGCCGGACGACTTCGTCTTCACCGTCAAGGCGCTGCGCTACTGCACCAGCCGCAAGGTGCTGGCGTAGTCGGTGTTGTAGTTGGGTATGTTCGTCGGCAGCGGGCTGGCGGAACTCGCAGACAAGCTCGGCCCGATCCTGTGGCAGTTCATGCCCACCAAGCGGTTCGATCCGGACGACATGTCGGCCTTCCTGGACCTGCTGCCGGACGAGGTCGCCGGGCGCAGGCTCCGCCACGCCTTGGAGGTGCGCCACGAGAGCTTCCGCGACCCAGCCTTCGTGGACATGGCCCGCAAGCGCAACGCCGCCATCGTCTTCGCCGACAACGCCAAGTACCCCTGCGTGGCCGATCCCACCGCGGACTTCATCTATGCGCGGCTGGAAGATGCTAAGGAGGCCGTCGAGACGGGATACACCGCCGCCGAGCTGAACCGCTTCGCCGGGATGGCCAAAATCTGGGCGGGGGGCGGCGCGCCGGAGGAGCTCGACTATGTCGCAGCCCCGCCCAAGCGCGCGGGCGAGCGGGACGTCTTTGTGTTCATGATCAATGGGGCCAAGGTGCGCGCACCGGCGGCGGCCAGGGCCCTGATCGCGCGCCTCTGAGCCCAGGCTGGACAGCGCCGCGCGCCGACGCCACACAGCGCCATGTCCGTCGCCGCCCTGGACGCCGTGGAAGTGGACTATCGCGGGCGTCGCGTGCTCGGGCCCTTGAGCCTAGCCGTGGACGCATGCGAGGTGGTGTCACTGGTCGGCCCGTCCGGCTGCGGCAAGTCCACCGCCCTGCGCCTGCTCGCGGG
>CAXUEN010000373.1:0-2822 GCA_964249945.1 uncultured Caulobacteraceae bacterium
GAGGGGGAGGGGGAGTACGAGGGGACGCCGCGCCGATCCCGCCCCGCCACGTGGCCATCATCATGGACGGCAACGGCCGCTGGGCCAAGGCGCGGGGGCTGCCGCGCACCTTCGGCCATCGCGCCGGCGTCAACGCCCTGAAGCGCACGGTCGAGGCTGCGCCGGATTACGGCATCGAGTGGCTGACCGTGTTCGGTTTCTCCACCGAGAACTGGCGGCGGCCGGTCAGCGAAGTTACCGAGCTGATGAAGCTGATGAAGGCCTACGTCGCCTCCGACCTGGAGCGGCTGGAGCGCGAGGGCGTGCGGGTGCACATTATCGGCCGCCGCGACGACCTGGCGCCGGACATCCTGGAGGTGATCGAGCGGGCCGAGCGGCGCACCCGCGACAACGACCGCTTCCACCTTCAGGTCGCCTTCAACTACGGCGGCCGTTCCGATATTGCCGAGGCGGCCCGCCGCTATGCGCTCGACGTCTCGAACGGCCAGGCGAGCCTGGGGATCGGCGAGGCGGAGTTCGAGCGGCGGCTGTCCACCGCCAAGGGGCCGGCGCCCGACCTGATCATCCGCACGTCGGGCGAGCGGCGGCTGTCCAACTTCCTGCTGTGGGAGGCCGCCTACGCCGAGCTGGTGTTCCAGGACGTGCTATGGCCCGACTACGGGGCCGGGCCGCTGGGCGAGGCCGTTGCGGAGTACCAGGCCCGCGAGCGGCGCTACGGCGGAGCCGAGATCGATGACGTCCTCGCCACCGGGTAGGGTCCGCCCGGGGCGCTTCGACTGGTCCAATCTTCGGCTTCGAATCCTCTCGGCGGCGGTGCTGGCGCCGCTGGCGGTGCTGGCCGTGTGGATGGGCGGCTTGCCCTTCCTGCTGCTGGTCTGGGGCGCGATCGGCCTGCTGGCTCTCGAATGGGCCACCATGAGCGCGCCGGAGACGCCGATCCGCGCCGCGGCGGTGATGGCGATCATGCTGCTGGTGGCGGCGGTGGGCGTGAAGGCCGGCTACTTCAAGTCCGCCTGGCTGGCGGTGGGTATAGGGGCCGTGGTGGTCTGGGGCGTGGCCATGATCTGGCGGCGCGACGACGGGCCGATGCACGAGGCCTTCGGGGTGCTCTATCTGGGCGTGCCGATGGTTGCTCTGCTGTGGCTGCGGAGCGGCGGGCAGGGACAGGCCTGGACGCTGATGCTGCTGGCGGCGACCTGGTCGGCGGACATCGGAGCTTATGCCGGCGGCAGCCTGATCGGTGGCCCGAAGCTCTGGCCGCGCATTTCGCCCAAGAAGACCTGGTCCGGCTTCTTGGTGGGCATCGTCGTGGCCATGGCGGCGGCGGAGGCGGTGGCCTGCGCCATGTCGGGGCAGGGCGGGCCGGCGATCTCATGGGCCTGGTCGGCCGGGCTTGTGGTAGGCTTGGCGACCATGGCGGGAGACCTGTGCGAATCCATGCTGAAGCGCGGCTTCGGCGTGAAGGACAGCGGCAGCCTGATCCCCGGCCACGGCGGCCTGCTGGACCGGGTGGACGGGCTGATGTTCGCCGCCCTGGCCATGGCGGTGGTGCGCTTCGCACTGCGTTTTGGAGTGCGTGTGTGATGTCGCCCCGTTCGATCGCCATCCTGGGCTCCACGGGCTCCATCGGCGTCTCCACCCTCGACCTACTGGAGAAGTCCGGGGCCGAGGTGCGGATCGAGGCGCTGGCGGCGGGGCGTAACGTCGCACGCCTGGCGGAGCAGGCGCTGAGGTGGCGGCCTCGGATGACGGTGGTGGCGGACGAGACCTGCCATGCCGAGCTGAAGGACCGCCTCGCGGGATCGGGGCTGGAGAGCGCCGCCGGAGAGGCCGCGGTGGTCGCCGCCGCCGAGTCGGCCGGGTGGGTCATGGCCGCCATCGTAGGGGCCGCGGGCCTGCGCCCGACGCTGGCCGCCGCCCGCAAGGGGGCCACCATCGCCTTGGCCAACAAGGAAAGCCTGGTCTGCGCCGGCCCCGCCCTGCTCGCCGCGTCTAAGGCCGCGGGCGGCGTCGTCGTGCCGGTGGACAGCGAGCACTCCGCTATCTTCCAGGTGCTGCAGTCGGACTGCGCGCACCGGGTGAAGCGGCTGATCCTCACCGCGTCGGGCGGCCCGTTCCGCACCTGGAGCAAGCGTGAGATGCAGGCTGCGACACCGGAGCAGGCAGTGGCCCACCCGAATTGGTCGATGGGCGCCAAGATTTCGGTCGATTCCGCCACCATGATGAACAAGGGGCTCGAGATGATCGAGGCCTCCTACCTGTTCGCCACCCCGGAACCCAAGGTCGACGTCATCGTGCACCCCCAGTCGGTGATCCACAGCCTGGTCGAGTACCAGGACGGATCGACCCTGGCCCAGCTCGGGCCGCCCGACATGCGTGCGCCCATCGCCTGCGCCCTGGCCTGGCCGGACCGGCTGCCGTGGCCCGCGCCCGGGCTCGACTTGGCGCAGGTGGCGACGCTCACCTTCGAGGCGCCCGACCCCGACCGCTTCCCCGCGCTCCGCATCGCCCGCACGGCGCTGCGCATGGGTGGCGGCGCGCCCGCGGCGCTCAACGCGGCCAACGAGGTGGGCGTGGCGGCCTTCCTGGACCGGCGTATCGGCTTCCTCGATATTGCCACCAACGTGGAGCGGACGCTGGAGCGGATGGACCGCGACGGCGATCTCGCCCCGTCCCAGAACGACCCGATCGACGCCGCCTTCGCTGTGGACGGTCAGGCCCGGCGCGTGGCCTCGGACTTGCTGCAGTCCTTAACGCTTGTGAACTAAGCGGGACAGGAGCCAGGACGCCGCCATGATCGCCTCCCTCTACAGCCTCCTCAC
>CAXUEN010000374.1:0-2821 GCA_964249945.1 uncultured Caulobacteraceae bacterium
GAGAGGGGTCATCGCGATGCGGGCCCCGCACGAGGTAAGCGCCCCCTGTCGCTCACGGTCCGCAGGGTTCCCGGCCGGCGAGCCGCCGGGAGTGTGTCTCGCGCACGAGCTGCTGCTACAGCACCGTTGAAACGGCCGAACGATCTCGCTCCGCGGCCAGAGGCCCGCCTCCAGTGCGCCACCCGTCGGCGTAGCGCTCAAACGCACCCGCTACACTCTTCATCTTGAGACGAACGTTGAGATACAAGGCGGCAGATCGCTGCGGCCTCTTGGCGGGACTGGGCGTGTATGCTGGGATGGCGACGCGATGCAGCGAAGACCGGAGCCTAAACGGCGACTGCTTTTGATGCTGGCGGTATTGAGCGCGACCACCGGTTCCGCATCTGGTCCTGCGCGCTCGGAAGGCTCGCATTGGAAGGCGCCTGACCGTTCGAGACGGATCCAGGCTGGGGTGGCGTCCTTCTACAGCCGCGGGGAGGCCGGCAAGCCGACCGCCAGCGGCACCCCGCTCGCTCTCGATCACATGACGGCCGCCAGCCCCACGCTTCCGCTCGGATCCAAGGCCAGGGTGGTCAACACGCGGACGGGCCAGGCTGCGCAGGTGACGATCACGGACCGCGGCCCCTATGCGAAGGGGCGCGTGCTGGATGTGACCCCGAAAGCGGCCGAACGGCTCGGCATCGTCAAGAAGCAGGGGATCGCGTCCGTGAAGGTGAAACCGATTTCCGAGCCCACGCCCCCGACCAGGTAGGGGCGCAGGCGGTTCCGATCAGGGCTGGATGGCGGCCCTGACGGCGGGCGTCCGGCGAGCCGCCCGCTTCGAACACGAGCCCGAGCAGGCGTTGACGCGACCGGTCGCCGAAGACACATCCGCAGGCGCGTCTTCGGCGAGGCTCGTGGAGTTGGACGGCATGACCCTGGAAGGCGTTCGGCTCTGGTGTTCGACGTGTTCGGAACCGTGGTGGACTGGCGCAGCGGGGTGGCGCGCGAGGCGGGGCCGTTCCTGCAACGCCCCGGCGCGCCAGCCGCCGGTCCCGCAAGCTTCGCCGACGCCTGGCGTCGCCGCTACTCGCCGTCGATGGAGGAGGTGCGAAGCGGCCTCCGGCCGTTCACCCGGCTCGACGTGCTGCACAGGGAGAACCTCGAAGGGGCGCTGGCGGAAATTCGGTGTCGATCCGGCTCGGACGGCAGGCTCGGCGATCGATGAGCTCAATCTGGCCTGGCTCCGGCTGGACCCCTGGCCCGACGCGCGGGATGGACTGACGCGCCTGAAGACGTGCTACGTCATAGCGCCCCCTCCAACGGCAACAGCCCTGTTGCTGGGAGATGGCCAAGCGCGCCGGCCTGCCCTGGGACCCGATCCTCGGCGCGGAGGTAAAGCAAGCCTACAAGCCCCCCGGAGTCGTACCTGCGCACCGTCGAGGTCTTGGCGATGCGCCCGGACCAGGTCTGCCTGGTGGCCGCGCACACCGGCGATCTCGCGGCAGCGCGGGCCTGCGGGCCGCGGACGGCGTTCGTGCCCCGTCCGCTCGAACATGGGCCAGGGCAGACGAGCGACCTGCGTCCGGACCAGGACTGGGACGTCGTCGCCAAGGATTTCGGGGCGCTGGCGGAGACGCTCGGCGTGTAGGCGCCTTCTCGACGCGCGGAGCCGACTGGGATCCGTCTGCGCCGCCAGCACCGCCGGAGGAACGTCGCCGGGCAACCCGTCGCGCGGGCCTGTCGCCGGGCCGACCCTGCATGTCTCGGGTCGCCCTGAGCGATCCGGCGATGAGGCGCCCCGTTCTCAACCACAGCGGCGCGGCCTTCACTTCGTGGGCCGGTCGCGGGGCGCACGCCTTGGGAGCGTCGTCGCGACCAGAGGCTGATCACCTACGCCTGAACGATTTGGGACGCTCCGCGGTTGGGACCACGGGCGGGCGGACGGTTTTCGTTCTGTCGCTTCGCCAAGCCGCCATTGGATCGTCCTTGATGTCTCAGCGCTCCGCCCCCGTGCTCAAAGCCCTCAGGGCGGTGACCCGTCGTCCGGTCGTGGGCTTCGGCGCTCCCGGCCACGGCTCGGGCCGGGCCGCCACGCCGGACGTGGTCAGGCTGGTCGGCCGGCGCGCCTTCGAGGCCGACGTGCTCACCCCCAAGGGGCTGGACGACCGGCTGGAGCGGGGCCAGGTGCTCCAGCGCGCCCACGCCCTGGCCGCCAAGGCCTGGGGGGCGGACCTGTGCCGCTTCTCCACCGGCGGCTCGACGCAGAGCCTGCACACCGCGCTCACCGCCGTGGCCAGGCCGGGCGAGACGGTGCTGGTGGCGCAGAACGCCCACAAGGCGGCGTACGCCGCCGCGATCTTCGCGGGCCTCGACCTTCGCCCCCTGCCCGTCACCGTGGATGGGGACTGGGACGTGGAGCACGGGGTGACCGCCTCGGCGCTGGAGCAGGCCTTCGAGGCCGCCCCGCACGCGAAGGCCGCCCTTGTGGTCAGCCCGACATATTTCGGCGTGACCAGCGACATCGCGGCCCTGGCGGAGGTCTGCCACGCCCGCGGGCGGCCCCTGATCGTGGATGCGGCCTGGGGCGCGGCCTACGGCTTCTGCAGCCTGCTGCCGGACAACCCGCTGGCGAACGGGGCCGACCTCGTGGTGACCAGCGTGCACAAGACCATGGCCGCCCTCTCCCAGGGCTCGGTCATGCTGCTGAAGGGCGGCCGCGTCGATCCGGAGCGCCTGGCCCTCGCCTACGAACTCTACGAGACCACCAGCCCGTCGGTGGCCATCCTCGCCAGCCTCGACGCCACGCTGGTGCATGCGGTGGTGGAGCTGCTCGCCGGCG
>CAXUEN010000375.1:0-2078 GCA_964249945.1 uncultured Caulobacteraceae bacterium
CGGTGAAGGTCTCGGTGGTGATTGCGCCGGTGAGGGCCAGCGCGATGGCCCCGGCGTGGAAGGTGTCGCGCCACTGCAGCAGCCGGGCCGCGCGGATCAGCGCCTGGAGCAGGACGGCGACGACCACCACCAGCCCCACACCGCCGAGTCCCAGCAGCACCTCCAGATAGCCGTTGTGGGCGTTGGGCGCGTTCCAGTGGATCACCCGCCAGATCTCGTTGGCGTGAGGATCCGCGCCGCTCCAGAATGCCTGATAGCCGTAGCCCAGCCAGGGCCGCTCATGGATGGCCTGGATCACCCCGGCCCACAGTTCGGTGCGCCCGGTCAGGGTCGCGTCCTTTCCCGTCACCTTGGTCAGGATGACCGGGAAGAAGGCGAGCAGGCTCGCCAAGCCTAGCGTCGCGGCCGGACCCGTCGCCAGCAGCGCCCTGGCCAGCAGGCCGCCGCGGCGTGCGATGAGCAGCAGGGCGAAGCTCAGGAGTGAGACGCCCACCACGGTCAGCCCGGTGGCCGACCCCGCCCGCACCACCAGCAGGACCTCAAGCGCGACGGTCGCCAGTCCGGTCAGCCGCCCGGCGGACGAGGCCGCCTCGTCCGCCGCCAAGCGATCGGCCCAGAGGGGTCGGCCACGCACAGCCAGATAGGCCTGGGCGACCGCGCCTATGGCCATGGCCTGGGCCAGCTCGTTCTTGTGGGTGTAGACGCCGCGCCACTTCCCCTCCAGGCCGAAGGTGTGCATCACCCCGATGGAGGGTGCGGCCACCGCGCAGACGAGCGAGGCTGTCGCGCCTGCGAAGGCCGCCAGGGCCACGCAGCGCAGTGCTTCGTCCAGGTCGAGCCGGCTACCCATGTAGAGGGCCAGGAGGGCGGTGTTCAGGTGCACCACCGAGCGCTTGACGGTGAGACCCGGCGCCACCGACCAGACCGTGGACAGCATGACCAGGACGCACAGTGTGATGATCACGCGGTTGGCCCTCGCGACCTCCAGGACAGCTTGGCGGTTGCGGGGGATCAGCACCGCCAGGCCGCCGAGCGTCAGGGCCACCAGGGCGAAGTTCACCGGGTCGCTGGAAGTGGCGGCGACGGCCCCGTCCTGGCCGCGAAGCACCCGGATCACGTTCAGGAAGGCGTCCTGCTGGTCCGAGATGGCGACGACCAGGAAGCCCCGTTCCCACCAGGAGACCGGCGCAGGGGCGCCTGCAGGCGGAGTTCCGAGCCCGGGCCTGGACAGCCACGGGGGCGGCGGGACGGACCCGTCGCGCCCGCGGGCCCGCGCGAGGACGGACGTCGCCGCAGGCTCCGGCTGGCGGATCAATAGACGCTGATCCCAGGCTGGATCGGCAGCAGTCTGCGGATGAACAGGTCGACGAACTCGTCCGCATTGCCGATGTGGGAGCGCGGCACATAGATGATGTCGCGCGGCGCCAGGCGGATATCGTCGCCCACGTCGCCCCGCCCGAAGGCCTTGCCGAGGTCGAGGAGCTGCCAGTGGGCGTGCCTGGGGCCGGCAGGGCGAATCAGCAGAACCTCCTGCGGCTTGGCGGAAGACTTCAGCCCGTCGGCGGAGAGGATGGCCTGTAGCGTGGTCATGTCGCCTGCGAGCGGCACCGCGCCCGGCTTGTTCACCTCGCCGGCCACATAAACCACGTTGGAGCCGAAGGCCCGGATGGCCACGCCGATGGTCGGGTCCTTCAGTTCGTTGCGGTAGGCGTAGCCGAGCGCGTCGGCGAGCTGACCGGTGGTCAGGTCGGCGGCGTGCAGCTCGGCGGGGTCGGGCGGGTCGAGCCCCAGCAGCGAGATGTCCCCGTCCGGGCGGATGATCTGGCGCTGGTTCAGCTCCGGCGTGCGCAGGAAGGTGATCTCGATCTCGTCGCCTGCACCTAGAGTGTAAGGCAGCTCGCTCTCCGAAGGCACCTGCGACTGGCGGGCGTAGGGGGTGACGCGCATCACCGGAGGCGCCGGCGCGCAGCCGCTCAGGGTCGCGGCGAGCAGCAAGACGGTGAGCAGCGCCGGGGGGCCCCGGGGGGGGGGGGGGCGGGGGGGGTGGGGGGGGAGGACAGGCAGGCGGTGGTGAACGA
>CAXUEN010000375.1:2088-2818 GCA_964249945.1 uncultured Caulobacteraceae bacterium
CTTGGCGCGAAATCAGAGCCATCGGTAGAAGAACTCCGGGATGTAGCGCTTACGTTTGTTGAAGATGATACCGAGGATGTGCCCGCCGGTTGACTCGATGGCGGAGATGGTCGTGGTCAGCACGATGGAGCGCGTGTGCTCGGCCTCCATGGTCAGGAGCACCCCGTCTGGATGGCGCATGAGCGCGCCCCAGGTCGGCTGGGTCAGGATCGGGGGCGTGTCCACCAGCACCACGTCGAAATAGCCCTTCACCGCCTGCAGCCAATCTCGGAAGGCGTGTAGGGCGCTGTTGCGCACGTCGGCGCGGTGCAGGTCGGAGATGTCGGTGAAGCACAGCGCGGGGATCACCGTGCGGCCCATCCGGCGGCGCACGGGGAAGGGGGGCGCCATGGCGTCGCGCGGCGCGCCCGCCATGCCCGGCCAGCCGCACAGCAGCACCTTGCAGCCGTCGAGCGCCAGAGAGCGGGCGAGTTCGCGCGAGATCGTGGTCGCCCCGTCGCCCGGATTGCAGGCGGTGAGGGCCAGCACGCAGGGCCGCCGCTCGTCCAGCAGCGGCTGCAGCTGGCTGCGGAGCGCACGCATTTCCGCCTCGAACCGGGCCGGCGGCTGGCGGCGGACCGACGCCGCGCCGGGTGCGCGCGCCCGTTCCATGACCTGTCGAAGTGTGTTCGCCACCGGTCCCGCCGCTGTCCCGATCTGAGACTACGAACCACCCGTTAACCATGCCCTA
>CAXUEN010000376.1:0-2807 GCA_964249945.1 uncultured Caulobacteraceae bacterium
AATGAGGCCGCGGTCGCCGACCCGTGGTTCGGGGTGGGTGCACGACGCTCAGGGAAGGGAATGGGAGGCGCCTCCCGCACTCTATCGTGCGATCGCGGTGCTGGCACCCCCACCCCTGCCCCTCCCCCAACGAGGGGGAGGGAGGGTCGATGACGCAATAGGCATCGGCTCTCCTCTGGGAAGGCGGCCATGACCCTCGACCCCCAGGTCGTCGCCGCCGATCCCTCCAGCTCGGCCTTCGTCAGCGCCAACGCGGGCTCCGGCAAGACCAAGACCCTGGTGGACCGGGTCGCGCGCCTGCTGCTGCACAATGGCAGACCGGAGGATATCCTGTGAGTAACCTACACCAAGGCCGCCGCCGCCGAGATGCAGCGCCGCCTGTTCCAGCAGCTCGGCGACTGGTCGATGCTCGACAACGCCGCCCTCACCGAGCGGCTGGCGCGAATTGGCGAGGACGCCCGCGACCTGCCGCGCGCCCGCACCCTGTTCGCCCGGGCGCTCGAGGCTCCGGGCGGGCTGAAGATCCAGACCCTGCACGCCTTCTGCGAGAAGCTGCTGCGCCGCTTCCCGCTGGAGGCCGGCGTCTCGCCGGGCTTCAAGGTCATGGACGACGCCGCGGCGGCCGAAGTGGGAGCGCAGGCCCGCGACGCCCTCGCCAGGTTCTCCATGGCCGGGCAGGCCCAGGTGGCGGCGGCCTATGCGGCGATGGCCTCCAGCCTCGACTTCCAGAGCTTCGAGGCGATGTTCTCGGTGTTCCAGGCCCAGCGGGAGGCTATCGGCGACTACGTCCGCCGGATCGGAGGCCTCGGCGCGCTGGAGGACGATGTCGCGCGGGCCTGCGGGCTGGACGGGCCGGTCTCGCCGGAGGCGCTTGAGGCGAACACGGTCGCGCCGCCTTTGATGGACGTCGGCCTGTGGCGGGCGGGGGCGGCGGCCTTGTCGGCCAGCGGCGCGCGCGACCAGAAGTGCGCCGCCCAGATGGCCGAGGTGGCTGAGGCGGCGACCCGCGGCGAGGCCCGCTTCGATCAGGCCCTGTCGGTCTTCCAGACCGCCAAGGGCGAGCCGGCCCGGTGGGTGGACACGGCCGCGGCGCTGAAGCGCGACCCGGCCCTTCAGCTCCGCCTCGCCGCCGAGCGCGACCGCCTGCTGGACGCCTCGGCTATGATTAAGGCGGCGCGGGTGGCGCAGGCGAGCGTCCACGCCCTGACGCTCGCCAGCGTCTATGTGGATCAATTCGAGAGGGCCAAGGCTGCGCGCGGCCTGCTCGACTTCACCGACTTGGTGGCGCGGACCCGGGCCCTGCTGCGCGAGCGCGAGGACGCCGCCTGGGTGCTCTACAAGCTGGACGGCGGGGTGGACCACGTGCTGCTGGACGAGGCTCAGGACACTGCGCCCGAGCAGTGGGAGATCCTCGGCGCGCTCACCGGGGAGTTCTTCGCCGGCGCCGGGGCCGCCGGCCGGCCCGGCGCCCGCACCGTGTTCATCGTGGGCGACGAGAAGCAGTCGATCTACTCCTTCCAGGGCGCCCGGCCCGAGCGGCTGGCCCAGGAGGCGGACCGCTACGCGCGGATCGCGGCGGACGCGGAGCAGCGCTTCTCCCGCGTGCCGCTGCTGGAGTCCTGGCGCTCCACGCCTGAAGTGCTGGGGTTCGTGGACGCGGTGTTCGCTCCGCACGGGGCCGCCCTGCAGCCCCGCCCGGGCGCCGACGCCGCGGTGGAGCTGGTGCGCCACATCGCCAGGCGCACCGGCGACCAGGGGACCATCGATCTGTGGGAGCTGGAGCGCGAGGAGCCGCAGGAGGACCGCCGCGCCTGGGACGCGCCGCTGGACGCGGAGGGCCGCACCGGCGCCTACCGCCGCCTGGCCGAGCGCATCGCCGGCGAGATCGCCCGCCTCGTCGGGCGGGGCGAACTCGTGCACGACAGGGCGCAGTGCGGCTATCGGCCGGCCGAGTACGGCGACGTGCTGATCCTGGTGCGCAAGAGGAAGGCGCTGTTCGCCGAGCTGCTGCGCGCCTGCAAGCATGCCGGCGTGCCCGTGGCCGGGGCCGACCGGCTGGCGCTCTCTGAGCATCCGGTGTTCGAGGACCTGCTGGCGCTGACCCGCGTGGCCCTGTTCCCCAACGACGACCTGACGCTGGCGGCGGTGCTGCGCAGCCCGCTCTGCGACGTGGACGAGGACAGCCTGTACGCTCTAGCCCAGGGGCCGGACGGCGCGGGCAGGTCGGGGCGGCTGTGGACCGAGCTGTCGCGCCGCGCCGACGAGCGGGCGGACTGGCGTGCGGCGCTGGACCTGATCGGCTGGACGCGCGACCACGCCGCCCTGCCGCCCTTCGCCCTCTATTCCCGCCTGCTCAGCCGGCTGGACCGGGAGGGCCGCTCAATGCGCCAGCGCTTCGTCACCCGCCTGGGGTCGGAGGCGGGCGACGCGCTGGACGAGGTGCTGGCCCAGGCCCTGGCGGCGGAGGCCCGGGGCGTGCGCGACCTGGAGCGCTTCGCCGACCACGTGTCGCGCCTGGACATCACCGTGAAGCGCGAGATGGACGCGCCCCGCGAGCCCGGCCAGGGCGGCGAGGTCCGCATCATGACCGCTCACAGCGCCAAGGGGCTGGAGGCGCCCATCGTTTTCCTGCCCGAGACCGTCAGCGGCGGCGCGCCCCGGGGCTCGCCCCTGCTGGAAACGCCGGAGGGCGGCTTCCTGTGGTGCGCTTCCAAGACCTACGACTGCGCCGCGTCGGGGCGGGTGCGGGCGCTCCGCGAGGCGCGCGAGGCGCTGCTGACGGCGTTCGAGCAGGCGCCGATCGGGAT
>CAXUEN010000377.1:0-2806 GCA_964249945.1 uncultured Caulobacteraceae bacterium
AAGCCGCACCGTCGCGGCCTGCTCGGCAAGAACTCCTGGACCACCGCCTACGGCGGGGCGGCGCTGCCCCTGCACCCCCGCCAGGCGCTGGAGCAGGGCCGGTTCGCAAACGTGCCCGTGATCGACGGGACCAACCACGACGAGGCCCGGCTGTTCGCCGCCCTCAACCGCTTCAAGGGCATGCTCTACAGCGAGAAGAGCTACGAGAAGATCATCTCCGAGTTCTTCCTGGATCAGACCCCCACCATACTGGCCGAGTATGCGGACGAGGCCCGGCGATCCTACCTCCAGGCCTATGTGGACGTAGTCACCGACTCCACCTTCGCCTGCCCGGCGCTCACCACCAACGCCCTGCTGGAGCGGCGCGCGCCCGTCTACGCCTACGAGTTCGATGATCCGGACGCGATCAACAGCCTGCCGCGCTCGCCCTTCACCGGGCCGCTGGGCGCCTTCCACTCCTCCGAGATCGCCTATGTGACCCAGACGCCCTGGGAGGTGGCGGACCGGATCACCTTCGATCCCGCCCAGCAGGCGCTCTCGGATCACATGCAGGCCTGGTGGGCGGCCTTCGCCCGCTCGGGCGATCCCAACGTGGCGGGCGCGCCCGGCTGGGCCCCGGACCGGGGCGCCGGGCCGCTTCAGCTTCGCCCCGACGACGTCTCCCAGACCACGGACTTCGCGCAGCGCCACCATTGCGGCTTCTGGAGCGCCCTGGGCTACTGAGCGCGGACGAGCCTCGTCCAAGGTCGCCGTGAGGTCTGAGGCGAAACTGTGGCGGGAAAGTCGCGGCGTTGAGCTCCGCCGCTCCGGTTACAAAACTGTTGTCAAACTGTATCGGGAGCATCATGCGGCGGCGGTAACGCCCTGGCGACGCGACGGGAACACCGACGCGCAGACAGGGGACACCGGCTATGACGATCAAGACCTCGCTGCTGCGCGGGGCCGCGCTGGGGGCCATGGTGGCGTTCGGCACAAGCGTTGCGGCCAATGCGACCACCACCACGCACAGCCACAGGAAGCTTGTGCGCCGGCACGCCGCGGAGAGCGCCCCGCGCGTCGGCGGCGAGATCGAGGCCCTTCGCGAGGAGGTGGCCGCGCTTCGCAACCAGCTGAACGCCACCCAGGCTCAGTCCGCCCAGGCCGCCGCCGCCGCCCAGGCCGCGAGCGACCAGGTCGAGACCGCCCAGGCCGCCGATGCCGACGCCACCGCCGCGATCATCCAGTCCATCCCCGTGGCGGTCGCCGCAGAGGCCGACAAGCTTAAGCCCAAGACCGACGGCTTCTACTTCAAGGGCGTGAAGATCACCCCTGGCGGCTTCATCGAGGCGGCCGGCGTCTATCGCGAGCACAACCTGGCGTCTGACGTGGCCACGCCGTTCAACGCGATCCCCTACTCGATAACCCGGGCCGGCCACGCCGAGGAGCTGCGCGCCACCGCCCGCCAGAGCCGCATCACGGGCCTGGTGGAAGGCGACATCAACCCGGACATCAAGCTCTCGGCGTACGGCGAGTTCGACTTCCTGGGCGCCGCCCAGACCGCCAATTCCAACGAGTCCAACTCGTTCAACCTGCGGACCCGGGTGATCTACGCCACCATGGACTTCGCCCAGGAGGGCTGGCGCCTGCTGGCCGGCGACGAGTGGTCCCTGGTCACCATGAACAGCAAGGGCATAACCCCCCGTAACGAGGTGCTGCCGCCCAACATCGACGCCCAGTACAACGTCGGCTACGTTTGGGCTCGCCAGCCACAGTTCCGCGTCACCAAGGACTTCCTGAACAAGACCTTGTGGGCGGCGGTGTCCATCGAGAATCCGCAGACCACCTTCGGCGGCTCGCCGGCCGCGGCTACCAGCACGCTGTTCAACATTAACAACGGATCCAACTTCTATGCCGGCGATACGGGCACGCTGGGCACCACCACCAACGCGACGGGCGCGGTGACCGCGGTCAGCGGCGTGGCCCCGGCGACCCAGTCGCTGAACCACGTCCCCGACGTGGTCGGCAAGCTGGCCGCCGAAGAGGATGTCTTCGGCCACCACCTGCACGCCGAGGTCTTCGGCCTGTACCGCCAGTTCTACGAGCAGCGCGGCAACCTGAAGAGCAACAGCCTGGACGCCGGCAGCGTCGGCGGCGGCGTCGCCGCCCAGGTCATCCCCAACCTGCTTGACGTGCAGGTGAGCGGCATCACCGGCAACGGCGTCGGCCGCTATGGCACCAGCGGTCTGCCGGACGTGGCCTTCACCCCTTCCGGCAAGATCACCGCCATCCAAGAGACCGCAGGCCTGGTGACCGCCACCCTGCACGCCACCAAGACGCTGGACCTCTACTTCGTCGGCGGCGAGGAGCAGGACGAACGGCCCGACGGCGGCCTGGGCTCCTACGGCAGCTTCACTGCGGTGAACACCGGCTGCGGCATAGAAGCCTCGACCCTGACCTGCACCGGCAACACCCGTCGCTTGTCTGAACTGACCTTCCAGGCCTGGGACAAGGCTTTCACCGGTCCTTACGGCCAGATCCGCCTCGGCCTGCAGTACTCCTATGTTGCCCGCGAAGGCTTCAGCGGCATTGGCGGCGCACCGGAAGCCCACGACAACATGATCCTGACCAGCATCCGCTACTACCCGTTCTAGACGGTCTGGCCCCGCAGGTCCGAAAGGCCGCGTCTTCGGACGCGGCCTTTCTCAGCTGTCCAGCGTCAGTTCATGCCGCCGTCGTCGTAGCCGCCGCCATCGTCGACGCCGCCGCCGTCGTAGCCGCCTCCACTGCCGCCGTCGAAGCCCTGGCCGCCATCGCCGTACTCGTTGAT
>CAXUEN010000378.1:0-2791 GCA_964249945.1 uncultured Caulobacteraceae bacterium
GCAGTTCTACGCGGTGGAGTGGGCCGCGCGGGGCCTCAAGGTCGTGCGCCGCCCCGCCGACGCGCCGCTGGCGCCGGGCGCCGTCGTCGCCTCCTGCGATCCCACCCTGGAGTCGCAGCTCGCGCCGCTAGGTGCGGACGTGGCGCACGTGCCGGGCTGCCTGGCGGGAGTCCCGCACGTCGCCACCCGCCTCGTCGGCAGCACCACCCGGCTGCAGCCCTGAGGGGCCACCCTCCAGGCATTTTTCGTAGCCGCGGGAGGTCTTGTAGGCCTTGGCCCCGATCGACTCGCTGATCCGGCGCATGGGCATGTTGTCCTCCAGCACCCAGGACAGCTCGAAGTCCTTGTAACCGAGCTCGATGGCCGGGCGACACCCGGCGTCGATTAGGAGGAAGGGCAGGAGCTGGCCCCGTCGGGTGCCGTGGAAGCGGCGCTTCACCCCCATCAGAGGCACGCGCAGCGACTTCACCCGCGCCACCTTCAGTCGCCACAGCAGCCTGGCCCAGCCGAACGGGAACAGGCGGCCGTTCAGGCCCGCGATCGCCTCGTTCACGTTGGGCAGGTAGACGATCACGCCGGCCGCCTCGCCGTCGATCTCGGCGAACCAGACCAGCCGGGGGTCCAGCACGGCCCGCATCGCCTTGGCGAGCGCCCGGGTCTCGGCCTCCGTCGTGGGAGTGAAGCCCCAGTTGCCGGACCAGGCGTCGTTGAGGATGTCGGTCATGGTGGTGACCTCCGCATCATAGCGAGCCATGTCCATTGGCCGCAGGCGCACGCCTTCTGGTAAGCCTCGGCGGACGCGGCGCAGCACCCGGCCCGACAGGCCATTCACGCCAGCGTGGCACAGCCACGCGTGGACGTCCTTGGCCTTGCCGTAGCCCTGCGACTCCACCTGGCGCCCGGCGTAGGCCGGGTCGTGGCCCATCATCACCATGGGCGGCGTGTCGAAGCCGTCCACCAGGAGCCCCACCTCCTCGTTCACCGACAGGTTCATCGGCCCGAGCGCCCGCCCGCACCCGCGCGCCTTCAGCCACGCCTCCGTCAAAGCAGGGGTTTGACTTCGGCGACAGCGCCTGGCGCCGCTCGGTCAGGAGCGGCGCGATGTAATGGGGATCGCCGGCGTTCAGCCGATTCGGCAGGCGGATGAAGCGATCGAGCTTCGCGCGGGTGTCGACCGACTCGATCTCGACCGGCCCGATCTCTAACGGATCGCCCCCGGCCGGCGCCTGCGCCGCGCTCATCTTGCGCCCGACCTCGTCCCCGCCATGGACCCAGCAAGTCCGAACCCGTGCTCCCCGTCAAGGCCGGAGCCGCGCCGCCTGTCGCCTTTGCTGAGAGAGCAGTTGCAACGCTGTCAGGCGCGTAGTTGTCTGTCCGTGACGTCTAATCCGGTCGCCGCACGACCGCGGCGACCTCTGGAGACCCTGCGCGTGCGGATTCCCCCCCAACCCGAGGCGACTCCCGATCCGTCACGAGACCAAGCTCGGGACGCCGACCTGGTCGGCGCCGCCGCCCGCCTGACCCGCGACCTGAACCGCGCCAGGCCCGCGGTCTACTGGGCCGACCTGATCGCCTCCTGCCTAGTCGGCTACGGCGCGCTCCTGCCTGCCTGCCTGCCGGGGCCGCTGGCGCTGAGGCTGGCGGCAGGCCTCGTGGCCGTGCTGGCGCTATACCGGGCGGTGAGCTTCATCCACGAGCTGACCCATCTGAAGCCTACGGCGGTCCCGGGGTTCCGCACCGGCTGGAACGTGCTGGTGGGCGTGCCGCTGATGGCGCCTTCCTTCATGTACGAGGGCGTCCACGCCCTGCACCACGCCCGCACCCGCTACGGCACCGACCAGGATCCCGAATATCTGCCGCTGGCGAGGCTGAAGCCCGCGACGCTCGCCCTCTTTTTCATCGCTTCGGCCCTGGCGCCTGTGGCGCTGCTTCTTCGTTTTGCCGTGCTGGCGCCACTGTCGGCGGTGATCCCCCCGCTCAGGCGGGAGGTGGTGGCGCGCGCCTCGGCGCTCTCCATCAACCCCGCCTTCCGCCGCGCCGCGCCGCAGGGCGCCTTCCGCCACTCATGGCTGCGATGGGAGGCGGCGACCAACCTGTGGGCCGTGGTCCTGCTCGCCTCGGTGGCGACGGACCTGCTCCCGCTCGCAGCCTTCCTGGCCTTCCTCGGCGTGGTGTCCTGCGTCACCGTGCTGAACCAAGCCCGGACGCTGGCTGCCCACCTGTGGGAAAGTGAGGGCGAGCCGGTCGGCGTCACCGAACAATACCTGGACAGCGTGAACGTGCCGCCACCGAGCCTCCTACCCGTGCTCTGGGCGCCGGTGGGGCTGCGCTACCACGCCCTGCACCACCTGTTGCCCGGACTGCCCTATCATGCGCTGGGCGAGGCGCACCGGCGACTGGCCGACGCCCTGCCGCAGGGCTCGGCCTATCACGACGCCCAGCATCCGGGACTGCGCGTTTTGATCGCGCGCCTAGCGGTCAGCTCCGCTCGGCGCGGCCGGTCCGCACGGAGCGGCGACAGGCCCGCTCCCGCGGCCACCCGGCAGCATTTTGGCAGCCCCGCCGAGTGACCCCTACACCCACCTCTCCTGAGCGGACCTGGCCGCGGGCCGGACATGCCACCCTCACCGCGGCGCTGGACGACGCCGCCACCACGGTCACCGGCGTCAATCTCTACGGCCAGCGCGGCGAGCTGCAGCCGGCGCTGCCCTATGCGGAGATCCGCGCCACCGCGCTTCGTTGGGCCGGGCGGCTGCAGGCGGCGGGGCTGGCGCGGATCTCCGCATAGGGC
>CAXUEN010000379.1:0-2786 GCA_964249945.1 uncultured Caulobacteraceae bacterium
GCCCTGGCCCTGGCGCCCCTGGCGGCGGGCGCCGGCGGGCCGAAGCCCTACGTCGTCGGCGCCAAGAACTTCGCCGAACAGTACATCCTGGCCGACCTGATCAGCGACCGGCTGAAGGCTGCGGGCGAGCGCGTGGTCCAGCGCTCCGACCTCGGCTCGGTGATCGCCTTCCGCGCCTTGGCCGCCAACGACCTGGACGCCTATGTGGACTATTCCGGCACGCTCTGGACCAACGTGCTGCACCACACCGACACGCCCCCCCGGCCCGAGCTGCTGCGCCGCCTCGGCGCCGAGCTGAAGGCCCGCTATGGCGTCATCCTGCTGGCGCCGCTAGGGTTCGAGAACGCCTACGTGCTGGCCATGAAGCAGGACCGCGCCCGGGCCCTTCGCATCGCCAGCCTGTCGGACCTGGCGCCCAGGGCGCCGGAGCTGAAGCTGGGCTCCGACCTGGAGTTCCTCTCCCGCCCCGAGTGGCGCGCCCTCTCCAGCGCCTACGGGCTGAGCTTCAAGGCCGAGACCCGCTACCAGCCCACCTTCATGTACCGCGCGCTGGAGGGCGGCGAGGCGGACGTGATCTCCGCCTTCTCCTCCGACGGCCGCATTACCGCCGATCACCTGGTGGCGCTCTCCGACCCCAAGGGCGCGGCCCCCGCTTACGACGCCGTCATCCTGCTCTCGCCCCACAGGGCCGATGACGCGCGCCTGCGAGGGGCGCTCCAGCCCCTGTCCGGCGCCATCGCCGTCCAGGCGATGCGCGCCGCCAACCTGACGGTGGACCGGGATGCGGACAAGCTCACGCCGGAGCAGGCGGCCCAGGCGCTGGCGAAAACGATCGGGCGGTGAGCCGGCTTCCGCGGCTCGGCGGGACATCGTGGAGGCCGGCGACGACAGCGAGCCGGTGGAGCGGCGCCTCGCAAGCGGACGTTGCGATTGCGTGCTGTGGAAAAGAGACTCGCCTCTCAGCGCTGCACCTCGATAGGAGCACGGGGTCTTAACGGTGCTGCAGCTTCACAAAGCTATCACTTAGCAGCATAGGTACTCTTTGCCTGGAGGCGAAACCAGGGTGCGCGAGAGGTGGAGGCGGCTTTCTGTTAGTTAGCTGGTGCCATCCGCCATGAGATTAGAAAAACTACAGAGGATTCTATTGATGCGCCATTGATCATTCTCGGCCAGTAACGATAAAAAGCCGTCGCCGACGGTGAAGCCTGTCCAGATCCATATCTGGGTGGATATTCTGAAAGTATGCGACAGTCTTCTAGGAGGCCAAACTCCGATACAGTGCAGCGCAGGGATGCCGAGCCGTTCATGTGCCTTGCCAAGGCTTCGAGTGGATAGAACGGCTGCATCTGCTCGTCGCTTGGTTTGACTTTAATGGTGGCGGGGACGATATCTCCAGCATACGATAGGTTGGGTACTTTCTTGCTCGAAGGTGGAGTTCCACACGCGCTCGTAACGGACGTTGCAACTAGATTTGGCAGCCACACTTGGCGCCTATGTCGAAGAAGCACTTCCAAGAACACCCTCCGTGAGCACAAGCTGTTTATCCTACGTGCATAGCAATCGCTCATTGCGCTAAGGCTCGCATTTCATGAACTGACACGCAATGTCCGCGTAGGATCGATCGTGTTGAAAAAGGCGGAAATCACCCCGTAGCAGAAATCAGCGTATCCAGAGCACTCTGTCGCAACACGCGTTGGAATGCTTTCCAAACAGGCTACAGAGCCGCACACGGCAAGTTGACGCCTGGACGGCTTCCCTCGCGTGAAAATCGCTGCCGCCCTTCACCGGCTCGGAAAAATGAGCCTCATCAACGACATCGGCCTTTTTCAGCACAATCGGTCGTTCTGTCGCATCACGGTTTCGCCCGTAAGCGGACAGAGCGGCCACTGTGCTCGGGCGCATCAAGGGAGGCTTTGCTCCGCCCTGCGCGCGGCGGCTGACGACTGGGCGTCGGGACGTGGGGCGTCCCGTAGAAGAGGCCCCGCGTCAGCCGTCGGGCGCAGGGACGGTCAAGGTCGAGCCTGCAAGGCTCGCCTCGCGCCAGCGAGGTCGCGTTCACCGCCCTGAGCACGGCGGCGCACCCGTCGCCATCGGAGCGGCGACCCGTCATCTCCCGCTCGCGTCGCGCTTCGGTTAGGTCTCGTCCCACGGCGGCTCCCCAGCAGCGGCGGACACAACCCCCGCGCAGGACCCGCGCCCTGTGGGGGCGCGTAAGCGTAAACGGTCTTTGACATGCGTTCGCCCCACGCGGGGGTGGCTCCAGACCGCCAAAGCCGCGCTGAGGCCAGCGCGGCAGGACGCGTTGGGAGGCGCAGACCGGCCTCACGCCGCCTGCAGCTTCGGCCCCCAAGCGCCCAGCGCCGGCATGCGGCCTGCGAAGCGGCCGCGCAGCTTGCTGCGCAGGCGGACCAGGGCGGCCATGGGCTGGGGCACGCTCTCGCGGAACACGGCGAGCTTGCGCACGTAGGCGTCCACCCGCCAGGTGGCCGAGGAGCCAGCGGGGAAGAAGACCACGTCGCCCGGGCCCAGCACCTCGATGCGGCCGTCGTCCAGGGTAAGGATCACGCCGCCCTCGATGATGTGGATGGTCTCGTCCTGGTCGTAGACCCAGCGGAACAGGCCCGCCGTGCAGTCCCACAGCAGCGTCATGCAGGTGCGGTCGGCGCTGCGGGCCAGCACCGCGTTGCGGGCGGTGGGGCGGCCCTCGATGACCCAGTCCGCGCGGATGGGCGCGCTGTTGAGCTGGATGTCCTGCGAGCTGACGACGATCGACACCTGTTCCACTC
>CAXUEN010000380.1:0-2784 GCA_964249945.1 uncultured Caulobacteraceae bacterium
ATGTAGGAGGGGTCGGTCAGAATCTCCTGATAGCCGGTCATGGCGGTGTTGAAGCAGACCTCGCCCACCGCCTCGCCCACGTGGCCGACGCCGACGCCGCTGAACACCGTCCCGTCGGCCAGCACCAGCACGCCCGTCGCGCCTTCGATCACCTCGGCCATGCTCGCCTCCGCCGGCCCCGTGTGGGCGGCGCGTGCATACAGGCGATCGGGCGCCCTGGCGAGCGGGCTCAGACGGCGGCGAGAGCGCGCCCGCGCCGGGCGGGCCGCCGGAGCCACTCCCGGACGGGCCAGGCCAGCGCCTCCGCCACAGACTGCGGCTCGTCGCCCGTGTCCAGCCCGGTCTGCACCCGCTCGCCGGGACGGGGCGGCCGGTAGGCGCCGCTCAGCACATCGAAGATCGGGAACAGCGAGGCGAAGTTGACGTCGAAGTGGGCCTCGGCCGCGGAGTGGTGCAGGCGGTGGTAGCCCGGCCCGTTCAGCATCCAGGCCCAGCGCCCGAAGTCGAACCGCGTGTTGGAGTGCACGACGAAGTGGTAGAGGCTTACGCTGGCGTAGACCCCGACCACGCTGGCCGGCGTCTTAAACAGCACGCCCACCGCCAGCCAGATGGTCACCGTCTTGATCGCCGGCTCCAGCCAGAAGTGGCGCACCGTGGTGGCGGAATCGAAGGCGCGATCGCTATGGTGCAGCGAGTGCATGGCCCAGAGCGCGGGCATGGCGTGCTGGGCGCGATGGAACAGGTACTCGCCGAGGTCCATGGCCAGGAAGTAGGCCGCAAGGCCCGCCCACCACCCGATCCCGTGCGCCGGCAGCCGGACCAGGCCGCCGCCCGCCGCATTGACCGCGAGCGTGGTGACGCCGCCCAGCGCGGGCCCCGCCAGAGCCTGGCCCAGGAACAGCGCCGCCCAGGCCGCCAGCGCCACACCGTGCAGCCGCTCGCGCTTCAGATGGGCCGGCCAGAGCCGCTCGGCGGTATGGCGCACCAGCCCCATGGCCAGCAGCGGTGTGAGCACCACCAGGGCGAGGCGGAGGGCGGGCGTGGGATGGATCAAGCGGCGGCCTCGCGAGCGTAGCCGGCCATCCTTAGCCGGCCACTCCCACCAGCCGGTTAAAGCCGGGGCGCTCATCACTGGTTAAACCCGCCCAGGCTAAGGCTTAAGGCCCCCGCCTGCTGCGCGAGCTGACGATCCCCGTGGACAGCGCCGCCAACGTCGCCCTCATGACGCCCCAGGTCGGGCGCGCGCGCCTGGCGCTGATCAAGCGGCTGGCCGACGTGGTGTGCCTGCCGTCCAGCCGGGTGAACGGATTCGAGCGGGCCATGACCGCCGACCTGCTGGTGGAAATGCTGCGCGAGGCCTCGCCGTCCGACCGCGCCCGGGTGGCGCGGCGGCTGGCTAACCTGGTGGACATGCCCAAGCGGCTGCTGCGCCTGCTGCTACGCGACGACATCGAGGTGGCGCGGCCCCTGCTGGCTGAGGACACCGCGCTGAGCGAGGCCGACCTGATCGACTGCGTGCGCCAGGCCGGGCCCGAGCACCGGCTGCTGATCGCGCGCCGGCGCGAGCTGGGCGAGCTGGTCTGCGAGGCGTTGATCGAGGCGGGCGAGGAGCCCGTCATCTCGGCCCTGCTGCGCAACACCGGGGCGGTGCTGTCGGGCGACGCGGTGGACGTGCTGGTGGCCGCCTCCCAGAAGACGGCGGAGTTCATCCCCGCGCTGCTGCGGCGCATGGAGCTGCGCCCCGCCCACGCCTACGTGCTGTTCTGGTGGTCCGAGCCCGACCAGCGCCGCGCCATCCTGCAGCGCTTCGCCGTCAGCCGCGAGGTGCTGCAGGAGGCCGCCGGCGACATCTTCCCGCTCTGCGCCGAGGAGAACTGGCAGGATCCCCTCGTGCGCAAGGCGCTGCAGTTCATCGAGCGGCGCCAGCGCAACCGCTCGGCGCTCGCCCGCTCGCCCTACGCCAGCCTGGACGAGGCGATCGCCGACGCCCAGTCGGGCATGAGCAAGGAGGCGGTGCGCGAGATCGCCTTCCTGGCCGGGGTGAAGCCCACCACGGCCGCCAAGATCTTCACCGACCCCTGCGGCGAACCCATCGCCATCCTGTGCAAGGCCACCGGCCTGCCGCGGAGTGCGGTGCTGGCGCTGTGGCGGGCGTTGCGCCGCCTGGAAGCCGACGGCTCGGGCGCCACGGCGCCGGCGCTGGAGCGCACCCTGTTCATCTACGACATGATGGCGGTGGACCGCGCCCAGACGGTGCTGCGCTACTGGAACTGGTCGCTGTCCAGCGCCCTGACGCCGGCGCTGGTGCGCGCCATCCGCGAGGGCGACGACAGCAACCTGGACGAATACTCCCAGCCCCAGCGGGCGGCCATGCTGGCCCTGGCGCGCGACTTCGGCCGGTAAGGGCGAGAGGTCGCCCCGGCGCGGGACCTCGCCCCTACGGCGGCAGGAAGCTCCGGTTGCTGTGCGGGGCGCGAAGTACTGAAGACCCAACTCCATCATCGGCCAACTCCGCTTCCGGAAAGGCTTGCATCTCTCCCAAACGAGGGATGCAAGGCCGTACAGCCCCTGACGGCCGTAATCCACAGGACGTAGGATGACTGCCGCACGGCTTTGCGAACGTCTTCTAATCAGAGTTATAAGAGGTGAGTAGCACTGCAGCGGAGAGTCCCGTGCAGCATGTTGTCCTGCGCAGTAGCACAATGTGACGTCAAGTATGCTTTATCCCTCACCCGATCCGAACGACTAAGCGGTCATGTCGGCGCTGAGGGGCTGGCGGCCGGC
>CAXUEN010000381.1:0-2765 GCA_964249945.1 uncultured Caulobacteraceae bacterium
GTCTAACAGCGGGGGTGGGAGGGCCTATATCGGATGCCGCATGCGCTGGAGCTATAACCTCGAACGGTCGCGTTCTGTGGCGGCGTGGCTGTTCGTGGTGGCGGCGCTCGTCGTCGCCATGGTGCTGGTGGGCGGCGCGACCCGGCTGACCGGCTCGGGGCTCTCGATCACCCAGTGGAAGCCGGTCACCGGCGTCCTGCCGCCGCTCGGCGCTCAAGCGTGGGCTGCCGAGTTCGCCCGCTATCGGCAAATTCCGCAATACAAGCTGCTCAACGTCGGCATGACGCTGAAGCAGTTCAAGTTCATCTATGGCTGGGAGTGGACCCACCGCCTGCTCGGCCGGCTGATCGGGGTGGTGTTCTTCGCGCCCCTGGTGGTGTTCCTGTTCCTGAAGAAGATCCCTCGCCGGCTGGTCTGGCGCTGCTGGCTGCTGCTGGGGCTGGGGGGTCTGCAGGGCCTGATCGGCTGGTGGATGGTGGCCAGCGGGCTTGAGGATCGGGTCTATGTGGCGCCCGAGCGGCTGGCTGCGCATCTCAGCCTGGCGCTCGCCATCTACGCTCTGGCCGTTTGGACGGGCTGGGAGGCCTGGACCGGGCGTCCCCGGGGCGGCGAGCACTACGCGCCTCCGAGCTGGATCGGCTGCGGCACGGGGCTCGTCGCCCTGGTCTTCCTGCAGATGCTGCTGGGCGGGCTGGTGGCCGGCAACCATGCGGGGCTGGTCTACAACGACTGGCCGATGATGAACGGCCGCTTCGTGCCCGCCGACTACGCCGCGCGCGGGTCGGAGGGCCACGGCCTGTGGGCCACCCTGGTGCACAGCCAGGCGGCGGTGCAGTTCGACCACCGCATGACGGCCTACCTGGTCTTCATCGTGGTCATAGGACTGGGGCTGACCATCGCCGCCGCCCGTAACGCGCCGCCCATGCTCAAGACCCTGGGCCTGGTGCTGATCGGGGTGGTGACGGTGCAGCTCCTGCTGGGCATCGCCACCCTGATGGCCGGGGCGCCGCTCTGGCTCAGCCTGGTCCACCAGCTCTGGGCCGTGGTGCTGCTGACCGCCTCTCTCGGCCTCGTCTGGCGCATGCGGCGGAGCTAGAGGGAGGCCAGCACCCGCGTCGGGCGCAGCAGGCGCTCGACCCGGGCCAGCAGCTGGCGGTCGTCGAAAGGCTTGACGAGATAGTCGTTGGCGCCGAAGTCGCGCGCCATCTTCACGTCGGCGGCCGACTTGCGCGCGGTCAGCATCAGCACCGGCATGCCGGCGCAGGCGGGATGGCTGCGGAGCGCCTTCAACACGCTGAAGCCGTCGAGGCTCGGCATGTTCACGTCCAGGATCGCGGCGGCCGGCGGGCTGGCCAGGATCAGCCGCAGCGCGCTGGCGCCGTCGCGGGCGGCGTTCACCCGGTAGCCCGCGATCTCCAGCCGGGCCGTGAGCAGTTCGGCGATGGCCGGATCGTCCTCGGCCACGAAGATGCGCTTGCCGCCGGCGCTATAGGGCGACACGCGCGGCCTCCTGGTCGGGGGGGATGGTGGGCGCCAGGTGCAGGCTCAGGGCGTCGAACAGGCTGCGCGGCGAGATCGGCTTGGGGACCATGCCGTCGAACATGGCGAGTTCAAGCTGCAGCACGTCGGCGGAAAAGGCCAGGATCGGCGTCGTCGCGTTGGGGCCGCCGGACCGGAGCGCCGCCGCCGCCTCGCGGCCCTCCATCTGCGGCATGTGAAGGGCCATCAGGATGAGGTCGTAGGGACGCTCGCCGCCCATCTCGACGGCTTCGACGCCATCTCGCGCCGTCTCGATCTCCACCGGATAGGGGGCGAGCAGCGCCTTGACCAGCTCGCGGTTGACGGGGTTGTCCTCCGCCAGCAGCAGGCGCCGCCGCCCGGCCAGGCGCAGGGTGGGCGCGGTCTCCGGCGCCGTTTCAGCGCGCATCTGGACCTTGGCGGGAAGGGCGAAGCTGAAGCTCGACCCCTCGCCGGGCCTGCTGTCCATCCCGATGCGGCCGTCCATGGCCTCCACCAGCCCCTTGCAGATGGCCAGCCCCAGCCCCGTCCCGCCGTGTCGCCGGGTGTTGGACCCGTCGACCTGGGAGAAGCGCTGGAACAGCAGGCCCGCCCGGTCGGCAGGGACGCCAGGGCCGGTGTCGGTGACGCAGACCCGAAACTCTCCATCCGCATAGCCGAGGCCGACCGTCACCGAGCCGCGCTCGGTGAACTTCACCGCATTGCCCACCAGGTTGATCATGACCTGGCGCACGCGGTCGGGGTCGAGTTCCAGGCAGGGGGGCGCCTGCGGGTCGATCTCGGCGCGCAGGCGCAGGCCCTTGGCCTCGGCCTGGGCGCCGAACAGCTGGACCACGTCGTCCGCCAGCTCGCGCAGCTCCGTCGGCCAGGGGCAGATCTCCACCTGGCCGGCTTCGAGCTTGGAGAAGTCGAGCACGTCGTTGACGGTGGACAGCAGGGCCCGTCCGGCGGTCTGGACGCGCGCGACGTACTGGCGCGTCTGGGGCGACAGCTCGGGCCGCTCGCCGATCAGGTTGGCGAAGCCGATCACCGCGGTCAGAGGCGTGCGCAGCTCGTGGCTCATATTGGCGAGGAACTGCGACTTCACCTCGGCGGCGGCCTGGGCCTCGGCGTGGGCGGCGCGCAGCTCGGCCTCCATGGCCTTGCGGGCGGTGATGTCGCGGACGACGTCCTGGAAGCGCTGGGGCGCCCCGGCCTCGTCGAAGATCACCCGGGGCTGGCCCTCCAGCCAGCGCCAGCTCCCGTCC
>CAXUEN010000382.1:0-2758 GCA_964249945.1 uncultured Caulobacteraceae bacterium
GGGGAAGGGAGCCATGTGCGACAGCCCTCCCCGTCGTGGAGGCGGAAGCAGGGCGGTGCGCGGCGGCCGACGCGGGATCACGGGTTGAACTTGCCGCCTTCGGCCGCCTTGGACTTCAGCAGCCCCGACATCCTGAACGCCTTGTCCATGTGGGGCGCGTGCGTCTCCAGCCCCTCGACCACCTTGGCCAGGCCCACCGTGTCGGCCCAGAACATCGGGCCGCCGGTCCAGGCCGGCCAGCCGTAGCCGTTCAGCCAGACCACGTCGATGTCGCTGGCCCGCTGCGCCATCTTCTCCTCCAGGATCAGGGCGCCCTCGTTGACCATGGGGTAGAGCAGCCGCTCCAGGATCTCCTGGTCGCCGATCTCGCGCTGCTCCTCGCCGGACTTGGCGGCGAAGTCGGCGATGATCTGCTGCACCTCGGGCGAGGGGGTGCGGTTGCGCTTCTCGTCGTAGTCGTAGAAGCCGCGGCCGTTCTTCTGGCCCCGCCGGTCGCGCTCGCAGAGCAGGTCGCGGATGCTCTCGCCCTTGGACGTCTCCTTGCTCCAGCCGAGGTCGAGGCCCGCGAGGTCGGCCATCTGGAACGGCCCCATGGGGAAGCCGAAGTCGAGCAGCACCTGGTCCACCCGGTCGTAAGGCGCGCCCTGCAGGATCAGCTTGTTGGCCTCGCGCTGGCGGGGGGTGAGCATGCGGTTGCCGATGAAGCCGTCGCAGACGCCGGCCACCACGGCGATCTTGCCGATCTTCTTGGCCAGGGCCATGCAGGTGGCCAGCACGGCCGGCGCCGTCTTGGCCCCCCGCACGATCTCCAGCAGGCGCATGACGTTGGCAGGGGAGAAGAAGTGCAGCCCGATCACCGACTCCGGCCGCTTTGTCGCCAGCGCGATCTGGTCGATGTTCAGGTAGCTGGTGTTGGACGCCAGGATCGCGCCGGGCTTCACGATGGCGTCGAGCCGGGCGAACACCTCCTTCTTCACGTCCATGTTCTCGAACACGGCCTCGATGACGAGGTCGCAGTCGGCCAGGTCGTCGTAGGATAACGTGGGCTTCAGCTTGGCCATGGCGCCCTCGACCTGCTCGTTGGTCAGGCGGCCGCGCTTGGCGGTGTTCTCGTAGTTCTTGCGGATGACGCCGACGCCGCGCTCCAGCGGGGCCTGCTCGCGCTCCACCATCACCACCTCGATCCCGGCGGAGAGGAAGTTCATGGCGATGCCGCCGCCCATGGTGCCGGCGCCGAGGATCCCGACCTTCCTGATCGGGATCAGCTCGATGTCCGATGCGATGCCGTCGATCTTGGCGGCGGCCCGCTCGGCGAAGAAGTTGTGGCGGAGCGCCGCCGACTGCGTGCCGGAGATCAGCTTGCCGAACAGGGCGCGCTCGACCTTGATCCCTTCGGGGAAGGGCTTGTCAACGGCGGCCTGGATGGCCTGGATGCAGGCCTCCGGCGCCTCATAGCCCTTCAGCTTGCGCGCGTTCTCCTGGCGGAAGCGGTCGAAGACGGCCGGATCGGTCCCGCTGATCTTGTCGGTGCGCCGGCTCGACACCGGATGGTCGCTGCGGCCCGCGACCTCTCGGGCGAAGGCGATGGCGTCGGCCTCCAGCGTTCCTTCGCCGACAATCTTGTCGATCAGGCCCAGGCCCTCGGCCTTCTTGGCGGAGATCGGATCGCCGGAGACGATCATCGGCAGCGCGGCCTCCACCCCGATCACCCGGGGCAGGCGCTGGGTGCCCCCGGCGCCGGGCAGGATGCCGAGCTTCACCTCCGGCAGGCCCACCTTGGCCGAGGGGACCGCCACCCGGTAATGGCAGCCCAGCGCCACCTCCAGCCCGCCGCCCAGCGCCGTGCCATGAATGGCGGCGATGACCGGCTTGGCGGAGGCTTCTATCAGGTCCACCACCTCGGGCAGGTTGGGCTCGACCGGGGGCTTGCCGAACTCGGTGATGTCGGCGCCGGCGAAGAAGGTCTTGCCGTGGCCCACGATCACCAAGGCCTTGACGCTGTCGTCGGCGGCCGCGGTCTTCATCGCCTCGGCCAAGCCCTTGCGGACGGCGGCGCCCAGCGCGTTCACCGGCGGGCTGTCGCTGACGACGACGAGCACATCCGCGTCCTTGTGGGTCGTGACGGCGGGCATTGCGTGTCTCCTGGTCGGCGGCGTTCGGGTCGGCGGCCTGTCCGCGTTCGAGGGATCAGGCGCGCCACGCTTTAGGTCCTAGGCTCCCCCCGGCGCAAGACACCGGCAACCTGAAGGAGTGTCTTTTTGTCCCGCTAAAGCCGTCGCATTGGGCCGTACCTGCCTTTCGAGCGACGAGCTCCGGCAGCGGGCGGGGGTCAGCCGAAGATCGCTACGCTCTGCAGGCCTAAAGCGACGGGCTGGCGATCGCGGGTCCAGATGGCCATGGACTGGGTGCTGACGCCATCCCTGGCCTGCTCGGCCCGGGCCTGGAGCAGCCACCAGCCATCCACCGTGGCGGGAGCGGGCGTCAGCAGGTTCATCATCCAGGTGGCGGAGCTCACCGGGCCGGGTGCGGCCATCATCGGCATGGCCGCGGGCGGCAGGGCGTCGGCGACGGCCAGCAGGGCGGTGGTCGGCTCCACGCCCTCGCGGTCCGCCAGCCGGACCCAGCGCAGGAATTCCGGCGCCGCTCGCCCGGTCCGCGGCAGGGCGTGCCGGTACTCCAGCCGGTTGGAGAGGAAGGTCGGCGGCGCGCGGAGCAGGGCGGGCGCCGCGTCCTCGGGATCGGGCGCCTCGGGCGCCGG
>CAXUEN010000383.1:0-2758 GCA_964249945.1 uncultured Caulobacteraceae bacterium
GCGCGGCCAGGTGGCGGCGCTGCTGGGTTCGGACTGGACCGGCGACGCGGCCTGGCGCGACCCGGCGGTGCTGCTCGGCGACTTCAACGCCACCTCGCGGTACGCCGCCTACAAGGCGCTGGCCGCAGGCTTGCGCGACGTGCAGCGTTGCCCGGGCGGCGAGCGCCGGGCCGTACGAGCGGCCCGCACCTTCCCCTCGCGCCTGCCGGTCCTGCGCATCGACCATATGTTCCTGACGCCCGGGCTGGAGGTCGCGGAGGTGCACGCCGCCGCCGGCCCCCTGGCGCGGCTGGCGTCGGACCACCTTCCCCTGGTGGCCGAGCTGAGGGTGTCGGGCGGCTGAGCGGAGCGGGCGGATAGCCGGGCCCCCGCGTCCCGGCGAGATCGCCACCCATCCGCCCCGCGGCGGCATATCGGGATTTCGCAGTACAAAGGCGGGCTTCCAGGTGCTAGCAGCACCGCAACCGATTGGAGGATCGCCATGCGCGATGTGCAGCACTTCGTGAACGGCAGCGCCCTGGCGGGAACCTCGGGCCGCTTCGGCGACGTCTACGACCCCAACATCGGCGAGGTGCAGGCGCGCGTGGCGCTCGCCAGCGCGGCGGACCTGGACGCCGCGGTGCAGGCCGCCGCCAAGGCGCAGGTCGGCTGGGCCGCCACCAACCCGCAGCGCCGCGCACGCGTGATGTTCGAGTTCAAGCGGCTGGTGGAAGGACGCATGACCGAACTGGCCGAGCTGCTCTCCTCCGAGCACGGCAAGGTCGTCGCCGACAGCAAGGGCGACATCCAGCGCGGGCTGGAGGTGGTGGAGTTCGCCTGCGGCATCCCGCACGCCTTGAAGGGCGAGTACACCGAGGGCGCAGGTCCCGGGATCGACGTCTATTCCATGCGGCAGCCTCTGGGCGTGGTGGCCGGGATCACGCCCTTCAACTTCCCCGCCATGATCCCGATGTGGATGTTCGGCGTAGCCATCGCGGTCGGCAACACCTTCATCCTGAAGCCTTCCGAGCGCGATCCCAGCGTGCCGGTGCGCCTGGCCGAGCTGATGATGGAGGCCGGTGCGCCGGCGGGCGTGCTGAACGTGGTGCACGGCGACAAAGTGGCCGTGGACGCCATTCTCCAGCACCCCGACATCAAGGCGGTGAGCTTCGTCGGCTCCTCCGACATCGCCCACTACGTCTACATGGAGGGCGCGCGCGCCGGCAAACGCGTCCAGGCCATGGGCGGGGCCAAGAACCACGGCATCATCCTGCCCGACGCCGACATGGACCAGGTGGTCAAGGACCTTGCCGGCGCCGCCTTCGGCTCGGCCGGGGAACGCTGCATGGCCCTGCCGGTGGCTGTGCCCGTCGGCAGGAAGACCGCCGAGGAGCTGCGCGAGCGCATGGTGGCCGAGATCGAGACGCTCAAGGTCGGCGTCTCCTCGGACGCCGCCGCCCAGTACGGGCCCGTGGTCTCTTCCGCCCACCGCCAGAAGATCAGCGACTACATCGGGCTCGGCGTCGAGGAGGGCGCGGAGCTGGTCGTGGACGGGCGCGACTTCGCTCTGCAGGGCTACGAGAAGGGCTTCTTCATCGGCCCCAGCCTGTTCGACCACGTTCGAACCGGGATGCGGACCTACCAGGAGGAGATCTTCGGCCCCGTGCTGCAGCTGGTGCGGGCCGACAGCTTCGAGGAGGCGCTGGCCCTGCCGTCCCAGCACCAATACGGCAACGGCGTGGCGATCTTCACCCAGAACGGCCGCGCGGCGCGAGACTTCGCCGCCCGGGTGAACGTGGGCATGGTGGGGATCAACGTGCCGATCCCGGTGCCGGTGGCCTACCACACCTTCGGCGGCTGGAAGCGGTCGGCCTTCGGCGACACCAACCAGCACGGCATGGAGGGGGTGAAGTTCTGGACCAAGGTCAAGACCGTCACCGCCCGCTGGCCCGACGGCGGTCCGCTGTCCCGCGGGTCCGAGGATGGCGGCCCCAGCCGGACCGGCCAGGCCCGCGAGCCCGACTCCAGCTTCGTCATCCCGACCATGCAGTAGGGCGTCGTCAGGAAGGTAGGCCGTCTTCGTCGTAACCGATGATCTCCTCGGCGCTCCGATCGTCAAAGACGGGAAGAGCGTCGAAACGGTTCAGCAGCCGGTAAATTCGAAGGGATCGTCCAAAGCGGTTTGGCCCGACCTGGCCGGGCGCGGCGCAGAGGAACGCACCGCAAACCGCGAGCACGGCCCCACAGACTTGGTGCGCCAGACCTGGCGGCAGCGGCCAAACCGCCAGGAACAGTCCCCACAGCAGCCCCGTCCACCACCCGGCAAGCCCCAGGTCGTGCAGCCGGCGCGACGTCAGGCAGCAGCCGCTGAACAGCAGCACCGACAACACCGCCCAGCCGGTCAGCAGCCTCAGCCCACCCGTCGCCCAGCGGTCGTAGAGCCATAGCAGGCCCAGCACGCCCCCCATGCCGGCCAGGAACGGCGCGCGCGACAGGCGGCCGCTGGAGGAGAGAAACAGCTCGAGCGTGTCCGGCCGCTGTTCGGGGCGCAGCAGGGGCGAGGCGATGGCGAGACTCCGGGACGGGCGGGACCGGCGACGGCATAGCGACGAAGCGTGCCGGGGGCAAAGCAAGGCGGGAGGACGGGCGGCCTTTACCGCCCCGGCCTCGCACGGCTAGACGGTGGCCTGCCCGAAGGAGGCTCCATGCGCGCTGCGATCCGCCGTCTCACCCTCGCCCTGGCGGCGACCGTCGTCCTGTCGCCCGCCGCAACCCAGGC
>CAXUEN010000384.1:0-2750 GCA_964249945.1 uncultured Caulobacteraceae bacterium
TCGCCCAGAACGTGGTCAACGCCGTCCTGTACGCCGCTCTGGCCGCCCTGGTCGACGGCGCGACGCCCGCGGCCGCGGCGCTCGTCGACTCGCCCCGGCCCACCCGTGAGGCCATCACGGCGCTGTCCGAACTGGCTGCGAGCGAGCGGCTACTGGCCCGCGACCACGAGCTGGACGCCCTCCTTCATGCGCTGGACGGCGGCTACATCCGCCCGGCGCCCGGCGGCGATCTGGTGCGCACGCCGGCCATCCTGCCCACGGGGCGCAACCTGCACGGTTTCGACCCCTTCCACATCCCCAGCGTCTTCGCCGTGCGCGAGGGCGTGCGCCACGCCCAGCTCCTGCTCGACCGCCACCGCGCCGACACCGGCGTGACGCCGGAATCGGTCGCCGTGGTGCTCTGGGGCTCCGACAACCTGAAGAGCGAGGGCGCGCCCATTGCGCAGGCCCTGGCCCTGATCGGCGCGCGGCCCCGGGTGGACAGCTACGGCCGCCTCTGCGGCGCCGAGCTGATCCCCCTGGCCGAACTCGGCCGGCCCCGGATCGACGTGGTGGTGACGCTCTCCGGCATCTTCCGCGACCTGCTGGCCCTGCAGACCCGCATGATCGCGGAGGCCGCCTACCTCGCCGCCAGCGCCGACGAGTCCGCCGAGCTGAACTTCGTGAGGAAGCACGCACTCGCCCACATGGCCGAGCAGGGCTGCGAGCTGGAGACCGCCGCGCTGCGGGTCTTCTCCAACGCCGACGGCGCGTACGGTTCGAACGTCAACCACCTGATCGACGCCGGCTGCTGGACCGACGAGGACGAGCTGGCCGACGCCTACCAGGCCCGCAAATGCTTCGCCTACGGCCGCACCGGCGCCCCGGTGAAGTCCTCGGCCATGTTGTCGGCGATCTTGAAGGGCGTCGACTTCGCCTACCAGAACGTGGAGTCGGTGGAGAACGGCGTCACCAGCCTGGACCACTACAACGACACCCTCGGCGGCATCACCCGGGCGGTGAAGCGGGCGAGGGGCGCCGACGCCCCCGTCTACATCGGCGACCAGACCTCAGGCCACGCCAAGGTCCGCACGCTCCGCGAACAGGTGTCGCTGGAGACCCGCACCCGGATGCTCAATCCCCGCTGGTACGAAGGCCTGCTGAAGCACGGCTACGAGGGCGTGCGCCAGATCGAGCTGCACGTCACCAACACGCTCGGCTGGTCCGCCACCACCGGCCAAGTGCCCCCCTGGGTCTACCAGGGCGTCACCGAGACCTACGTGCTGGACGAGGCCATGCGCCGCCGCCTGGCCGAGCTGAACCCCACGGCCTCCGTGCGCATGGCCAAGCGCCTGCTGGAGGCCTGCGAGCGCAACTACTGGACGCCGGACCCCGCCACCCTCGCCGCCCTGCGCGACGCCAGCGACGAGCTGGAAGACCGCCTGGAGGGCGTGGCGACCGCCGCGTGATGGACCGAACATGACCCTGCTCGACGTCGAACGCCCCAACACCCGCCCGGTCTATCGCACCGTCGAGCGCTCACGCGACGACGGGGAGGGCAGCGTGCAGGTGCAGATGGACCCCGCGGTGAAGATCGAGCGCGCCAAGGTGTTCGCCGTCTACGGCAAGGGCGGGATCGGCAAGTCCACCACCTCGTCGAACCTGTCGGCGGCCTTCTCCAAGCTCGGCAAGCGGGTGCTGCAGATCGGCTGCGACCCCAAGCACGACTCGACCTTCACCCTGACCAAGACCCTCACCCCCACCGTCATCGACATCCTGGAGACGGTGGACTTCCACACCGAGGAGCTGCGGCCCGAGGACTACTGCTTCGAGGGCTACAACGGCGTGATGTGCGTGGAGGCGGGCGGCCCGCCGGCGGGCACGGGCTGCGGCGGCTACGTGGTCGGCCAGACGGTGAAGCTGCTGAAGGAGCACCACCTGCTCGACGACACCGACGTGGTGATCTTCGACGTGCTGGGCGATGTGGTCTGCGGCGGGTTCGCCGCGCCCCTGCAGCACGCCGAGCGCGCGCTGGTGGTGGCCTCGAACGACTTCGATTCCATCTTCGCCATGAACCGCATCATCGCGGCGATCCGGGCCAAGGCGAAGAACTACGAGGTGCGGCTGGGCGGCATGATCGCCAACCGCAGCGAGGCCACCGACGAGATCGACCGCTTCAACGCCAAGATCGGGCTGGAGCGGCTGGCCCACTTCCCGATCCTGGACGCGGTCCGCCGCAGCCGGCTGAAGAAGTCGGTGCTGTTCGAGATGGAGTCCTCGCCCGAGGTCGACCTCGCCTGCGCCGAATACATGAAGCTGGCCGCCACGCTCTGGACCGGCGGCAAGACCTATGACGCGACCCCGATGAAGGACCGCGACGTGTTCGAATTCCTGGGCTTCGAGTGAGGGCGCCCGCATGATGTCAGCCCTCGCCTACGACGAACGCCGCGGACGGCTTGAAACCTATTTCGACCGCACCGCGGCCAAGGCCTGGGCCCAGCTCACCTCTGACGCGCCGGTCAGCAAGATCCGCGAGACGGTGCGCGCCGGCCGCGACCGCATGCGCGCCACCCTGCTGTCCTGGCTGCCGGCCGACATGAGCGGTAGCGGCGATGAGCCAAGTCTCCTCCCCTGCGAAGCGGGGGAGGGGGACCACCCGCAGGGTGGTGGAGGGGTGGACCACATTCCCGCGGGTACATTGCCTTTCGGTGTCGGACACCCCTCCACCATTAGCTTCGCGAACGGTCCCCCTCCCCGTGCAGGGGAGCAAC
>CAXUEN010000385.1:0-2749 GCA_964249945.1 uncultured Caulobacteraceae bacterium
GCCCCTCCCCCATCGAGGGGGAGGGAGCGCGCCTTTCCCCAAAGCGGCGCGATCTCAGGCCATAAACATGTCCCGCAGCTCGCGCTTCAGCACCTTGCCGATGGCGCTGCGGGGGAGGGCGTCGACCAGGTGCAGCTCGGCGATCCGCTGGGTCTTGCCCACCCGGGCGTTGGCCCAGGCGCGGAGCTCCGCCCCGGTGATCGTCGCGCCCGGCGCCAGCACCACCGCCGCCACCGGCGTCTCGCCCCAGGCTTCCGACGCCACGCCGAACACCGAGGCCTCCGCCACGTCCGGATGCGCGGTCAGCTCGGCCTCCAGGTCGCTCGGATAGATGTTGAAGCCGCCGGAGATGATCATGTCCTTCTTGCGGTCGATCAGGGTCAGGAAGCCATCGGCGTCGAAGCGGCCCACATCGCCCGTGCGGATGAAGCGCAGGCCCTCGGGCGAGGTCCACTCCGCCTCCCGCGTCTTGTCGGGCTGGTTGTGGTAGCCCTTCATCATCGCGGGCGAGCGGCCGACCACCTCGCCCGCCTCGCCGGCGGCGACCTCGCGGCCCTGCTCGTCGATCAGGCGGATGTCGTGGCCTTCCATGGGACGGCCGACGGTCGACAGCTTGGCGGGGAACTCGTGGGCCAGCAGGGCGCAGGAGCCGCCGCCCTCGGTCATGCCGTAGAACTCCACCAGCCCGCCCGGCCAGCGGCGCAGCACCTCGGCCTTCAGCTCCGCCGGAAAGGGTGCGCTGGTGGAAAACTTCATGCGGAAGCTCGACAGGTCGTGGGCGTCGAAATCGGGGTGCTGCATCAGCCGGCGGTACTGCACCGGCACCAGCATGGCGTGGGTGGCGCGGTGGCGCTCGGCCAGGCGCAGGAACTCCCCGGCCTCGAACTTGGGCAGCAGCACCACCGTCCCGCCGTTGGCGAGCGTGGGCAGGAAGCTGACCAGGGTGGTGTTGGAGTAGAGCGGCGTGGAGACCACCGTCACCGCCTCTTCCGTATAGGCGCCGCGCTTGACCTGGGCCCAGCGCAGGCTGTTGGGCTGCACGATGCCCTTGGGCTTGCCGGTGGTGCCCGACGAATAGATGATGTTGAAGGCGGCGTCCGGCTGGACCGTCACGGGACGAGGGACGACACCCGGCCCGGCGAGCCAGTCCTCGAACGGCGCACCCGCGTCCGAGCCGTCCAGCGCGACGCGCAGCACCGGCAGGCGCTCGGCCACCGGCGCGAGCGCGGTCGCCACCTCGCGGTCCAGGAACAGGATGCGCGCGCCGCAGTCCTCCACCATGCCGGCCAGGCTCTCCGGCGTGGAGGAGGGCGCCAGCGGCGAGACCGTCCCGCCGGCGCGCAAGACGCCCAGGAAGACGGTGGCGTAGGCCACCGAGGCGCTGGCGCAGACGGCGCCCACCTCGCCCACCGCCAAGCCGTCCCGCTGCAGGGCGGCGGCCACCCGGTCCAGACGGGCGTCGAATCCGCGGTATGTCAGGGCCGAACCGGCGTCGACCACCGCGAGCTGGTCCGGCCGCTCGGAGGCTTGGGCGCGGACCAGGTCGGGCAGGGTCCCGAACGGCTGCTGCAGAAGCTCCTCGACCGTCATCGCGTCCCTGGTCCGTCCGCTCATATCCACTGGAGGCTCATAGGCCTTTGACCTAGAAGTCGTCCAGGGACCGCGCTCGGGCGCGACCGGAGAGACGCCGTGCAGACCGTATCGAGACATGCCGGACCGGGACAGATCCGGCTGGCGAAGACCTATGAGGCGGGCGCCCGGGGCCAGCGCTCCGCCACGCCCTTTCAAATATCGGTTCTGGAGCGGGCGGCCGAGGCGGCCATGTCGCCGGAGGGCTTCGGCTACCTGCGGGCCTCGGGCGCGGAGGCGACGCTGCGCGCCAACCGGCAGGCGCTGGACGACGTGCGGATCACGCCCCGCATGCTGAGGAACGTGGGGACCCGCAACCTCGGCATCGAGCTGTTCGGCCGCCGCCTGCCCGCGCCGCTGCTGCTCGGCCCGGTAGGGGTGCAGGACCTCTGCCACCCCGACGGCGACCTCGCCACCGCCCGCGCGGCCGCTTCACGCGGCGTGCCGATGGTGTTCTCCAACCAGGCCTCGGTGGACATGGAGACCTGCGCGGCCGCCATGGGCGATGGCCCGCGCTGGTTCCAGCTCTACTGGACCCGCTCCGACGAGCTGGCGCGCTCGCTGGTGCAGCGGGCGGAGGCTTGCGGCTGCGACGCCATCGTCATCACGCTCGACACCACCATGCTGGGCTGGCGGCCGGTGGACCTGGACCACGGTTTCCTGCCGTTCCAGACCGGCCAGGGCCTCGCGCAGTACACCTCCGACCCCGTGTTCCGCGCCATGCTGGACCGGCCGCCGGAGGAGGACGTGGCCGCCGCCTGCCGCCTGTTCGCCACCATCTATTCCGACCCGACCCTGGACTGGGAGCGGCTGCACCGCATCCGCGACTGGACGAAGCTGCCGGTGGTGCTGAAGGGCGTGCAGCACCCCGCCGACGCCCGCATGGCGGCGGAGGCGGGGTGGGACGCCATCGTGGTCTCCAACCACGGCGGCCGGCAGGTGGACGGGGCCGTGGGCTCCGCCGCCCAGCTGGCCGCCTGCGTGGACGCGGCGGGGGAGACGCCGGTGCTGTTCGACAGCGGGGTCCGCGGCGGGACGGACATCGTCAAGGCCCTGGCGCTGGGCGCCCGGGCGGTGCTGCTGGGCCGGCCCTACCTGTGGGGCCTGGCGGTGGACGGGG
>CAXUEN010000386.1:0-2747 GCA_964249945.1 uncultured Caulobacteraceae bacterium
CGCCAACCCGCCCTTTTTCGACGATCCAGCAGCCCTCCGTGCGCCCCTGCCTGAACGGCGCGGCGCCTGGATGGCCGAGGACGGACTGGCCGCCTGGACGGGCTTCCTGCTCAAGGCGGTGCAGGAGGGCGGGCGGGTCGTGGTGGTGCACCGGGCCGACCGGCTGGCCGACCTGCTTGTCGGGCTGAGCGCAGGCGCAGGGTCCTTCCGCATCCGCCCGGTGCACGCCTTCGCCGACCGCCCGGCCAAGCGGGTGCTGGTGCGCGCGGTCAAGGCCGGCCGTGCGCCCTTGGTGCTGCTGCCGCCGCTGGTGCTGCGCGAAGGCGAGGCGGGCCGGCCCGAGGCCGAGGCGATCCTGCGAGGAGAGGCCGAACTCGGCTGGGGCTGACCCGGTCGCCGGAGGGGATCAGCGCAGCACGAAGCTCGCGATCGCCGTCAGGCTCAGGGCGGAGAGCAGGGTCGAGAGCGCCACCACCCGCGCCGACCCTTCCGCGAACACGCCTGCGGTAAGGGCCTGGATGAAGACGGTGACGGCGGTGGGGCAGGCGGCCATCATGATCGCCGCGGCGCGGAAGGCCGGGGGCGCGCCCGAGAGCGTCACCGCCGTCGCCACGCAGGCCGGACCCGCCAGCAGCTTGATCCCCACTGCGCTCCAGACCGGGGCTGCGGTCTGCTCGTGCGGGTCGGACGCCCGCCGGCCCGCCAGCACCGCGCCCAGAGCCACCAGGCCTGCGGCGGTGGCGCCGCCCGAGACGGTGGAGATCGCCGACTCCATCGCCCCGGGCCAGCGCCAGCCGCCCAGCATCTGCGCTGTCCCGATCGCCGCCCCGGCCACGATGGGGGTGAACAGCCCGCGCCCCAGCGCCTGCAGCGCGCTGCGGTCCTTGCCTGAGGCCCGGTGCAGCGACATGCCCGAGACCGAGGCCAGCACCACCCAGTCGATGGCCACCAGCGCGCCGGCCCAGCCCAGGGCCCGCGCGCCGAACAGCGACACGACCAGCGGCAGGCCCAGGAAGCCGGTATTCCCGAGGCCCGCGCACATGGGCAACGCCGCGCTCGACCCCGACGGCCACTTCATCGCCCGCGCCAGGACGGCGGCGAGCAGCATGGGACAGAGCGCGCCCGCCGCATAGCCGACCAGCCCCGCGGACACCGCGGCCGAGGGCGGCGCGCCTGCACCCAGGCTGTGGATCAGCAGGGCCGGGAAGCCCAGCCAGTAGACGTAGCGGGACAGCCCCGTGACGCCCGCAGTATCGAGCATGCGCCCTCGTGCGAGCACGGCGCCGGCCAGCATGACCAGGAAGAAGGGCAGCACCTTCTGGACGACGAACACGGCGGCCTCCGCAACGGTGGGAGGATACGGCCTTCTCCCCTCAGGGGAGAGGGAGATCAGGCGCCTGGCTTGCCCATGGCGGCTTCGAGGGTCTCCGACACCTTGTCCAGATACCCTTCCGTCGTAAGCCAGCCCTGGTTCTCGCCGACCAGCAGCGCCAGGTCCTTGGTCATGGACCCGGCCTCCACCGTGTCGACGGTGACCTTCTCCAGCGTGCCGGCGAAGCGGGTCAGCTCGGTGTTGCCGTCGAGCTTGGCGCGCTGCTCCAGCCCCTTGGTCCAGGCGAAGATCGAGGCGATGGAGTTGGTGGAGGTGCTCTCGCCGCGCTGGTGCTGGCGGTAGTGGCGGGTGACGGTGCCGTGCGCCGCCTCAGCCTCCACCGTCTTGCCATCCGGCGTCAGCAGGACCGAGGTCATCAGGCCGAGCGAACCGTAGCCTTGCGCCACGATATCGCTCTCCACGTCTCCGTCGTAGTTCTTGCAGGCCCAGACGTAGCCGCCAGACCACTTCAGCGCGCTGGCCACCATGTCGTCGATCAGCCGGTGCTCGTAGTGGATGCCCAGCGCCTTGAACTTGTCGGCATATTCCGCCTCGTAGATCTCCTGGAAGATGTCCTTGAAGCGCCCGTCATAGGCCTTCAGGATGGTGTTCTTAGTGGAGAGATAGACCGGGTACTTGCGCTGCAGGCCGTAGGCGAAGCTGGCGTGGGCGAAGTCGCGGATCGAGCTATCCAGGTTGTACATGGCCAAGGCGACGCCCGAGCCCGGGAACTGGTAGACCTCGTGCTCGATCTTCTGCCCATCGTCGCCGACGAAGCTGATGGTCAGCCTGCCCTTGCCGGGCACGAGGAAATCGGTGGCCTTGTACTGGTCGCCGAAGGCATGGCGGCCGACGATGATGGGCTGGGTCCAGCCGGGCACCAGGCGCGGCACGTTCTTGCAGATGATGGGCTCGCGGAAGATCACGCCGCCCAGGATGTTCCTGATGGTGCCGTTGGGCGACTTCCACATCTTCTTCAGCCCGAACTCCTTCACCCGCGCTTCGTCCGGGGTGATGGTGGCGCACTTCACGCCCGCGCCGTGCTTCAGGATCGCCTCGGCCGCATCGACGGTCACCTTGTCGTCGGTGGCGTCGCGGTGCTCCATGCCCAGGTCGTAATAGTCGAGGTCGAGGTCGAGGTAGGGGAAGATCAGCTTGTCCTTGATCATCTTCCAGATGATGCGGGTCATCTCGTCGCCGTCGAGGTCCACGACGGGGTTGGCGACCTTGATCTTGGAGAGCGGCATGGGCGGTAGCGACCTTCGAGGCGGGGGGCGGGCGCTGTCATAGCCGCATCGAAGCCCTGCGCAAACCCGGGTTGCGAGGGCCGCCGCCCCGGTTCAAACCGTCGAGATGCCCTCCGAAGCCCCCCCTT
>CAXUEN010000387.1:0-398 GCA_964249945.1 uncultured Caulobacteraceae bacterium
GAACTCGCGCGGGATGGTGATGGAGCGGCCCGTAGCGTCCACGCGCGCCTTGAGCGCCTGGCGCACGCGGAAGGCCTCGCGCCGGCCGTACTCGCCGGGCTTCACCCCGTCGGCCACGGTGCGCACGCGGTCGTCGAGCAGGGGCCCGTAGATGAAGCGCGCCCAGAGGTTCAGGACGTCCACCAGCTCGTCCGACAGCTCGGCGAAGCCCCAGGAGCGGTAGGCCTCGAACTGCCCCTCCCGGTCGTCCTCCGACAGCGCCCGGTAGAGCCGCACCACTCCCGTCACGAAGCGCGGCGGGAAGATGCGGATGCAGCCGAAGTCCAGCAGGTTCAGCCGCGCGGCCCCGTCGCTCAGCGAGTAGTTGCCGAGGTGCGGGTCGCCGTGGATGACGCCCA
>CAXUEN010000387.1:408-2746 GCA_964249945.1 uncultured Caulobacteraceae bacterium
GCCGCTGGAGCCGCGCGATGCGGTTGCGCGTCTCCAGCGGCTCGGCGGTGAACTGCAGGAGGCCCCGCCCCTCCAGCCAGGTCATGCTGAGCAGCCGCCGGGTGGAGAGCTCGGGCAGCGCCTGCGGCACCGCGATGTCGTCCCGCGGGGCGAAGAAGGCGCGGTAGAGGGCCATGGCCTTGGCCTCGCGCGCATAGTCCAGCTCCTCGCGCAGCCGGTCGCCGATCTCGGTCAGGATCTCGGAGGGGTCCAGCCCCCGCTCGACGCGGCGGAACAGGCCCAGCAGGGTGCGGAGCTGGCCGAGGTCGCTCTCCACCGCGCTCTGCATCTCGGGGTACTGCAGCTTCACCGCCAGGGCCGCGCCGTCGAGCCCGGTGGCCCGGTGCACCTGGCCGAGCGAGGCGGCGGCGGCGGCGTCCAGGTCGAAGCTCTTGAACCGGGCCTGCCAGTCCGGCCCCAGCTCGGCGGCCATGCGGCGGCGCACGAAGGGGCGCCCCATGGACGGCGCGTTGGTCTGCAGCTCGGCGAACTCCTTGGCCAGTTCGGGAGGCAGCAGGTCGGGGACGGTGGCGAACATCTGCGCCGCCTTCATCAGCGGGCCCTTGAGGCCCCCTAGCGCCGCCTTGAGCGCCTTCGCGTTGCGCACGTCCGCCTCGTCGCCACCGAACAGGCGGTTGGCGCCGTAGGCCGCGCCGGCCCCGGCCAGTCGCGCCCCGACCTGTCCGAAGCGGCGCACCCGGCCGCTCAGGCGATTGCGCTCGGGGTCCACGTCCTGAAAGCTCATGTCTAGCAGGTAGTGCGTCACGACCCCCGCTTCGACCGTAGCGGGCCAGAAACCCTTGTGCCGCCGCTATGGAAGCGTGGCAAAGCTCAATTGCGATGAAGACGGCCCGTGCACTTCGCCTGATCCGCAAGCTGAAGGCGGCCGAGGCCAAGGTCTCCGGTTGGGAGGGCGAGTTCCTGGACAGTGTGGAGACGCGGCTCGACACCTACGGCCGCGCCTTCGCCGATCCGGAGAAGGGCGACCGCGACCACGCGCTCTCCGCCCTCCAGCAACGCAAGCTGAAGGAGATCCGCGCCAAGGTGTCGGGCGAGCCCGGCAAGCCTAAGGCGAGCAGGCCTGCGGCTGGCAAGACGGCGGCGCGCGGCTTCATCCGTCGCAAACCCTTTGGTGCGCCTCGTGAGATCATCGAGAACGACGACGGCGAGGCGGAATGACCGCGGCCCTGGAGCTGGTTGGGGTGAGCAAGCGCTATGGCGAGTTCACCGCGGTGCGCGACCTCTCGTTTGCGGTGGAGCCCGGCTGCATCTTCGGCTTCCTGGGCCCGAACGGCGCGGGCAAGACCACCACGCTGCGCATGGCGCTGGGCCTGATCCCGCCGAGTTCGGGCGAGATCGTGGTGCTGGGCGGCCGCGGCGACATGCCGGCGGTGCGCGACCGAATCGGCTTCCTGCCCGAGGAGCGGGGCCTCTACCGCCGCATGACGCCCGTCGGGGCGGTGGTCTTCTTCGCGGGCCTGAAGGGCGTGCCGGCGGCCACCGCCCGCAGGCGCGGGATCGCGCTGCTGGAGGCGCAGGGGCTGGGCGAGGCGCTGCACCGGCCGATGAAGGCGCTGTCCAAGGGCATGGCGCAGAAGGTGCAGCTGATCTGCGCCATCGCGCACGAACCCGAGCTGGTGATCCTGGACGAGCCCTTCTCCGGCCTCGACCCGGTGAACCAGCAGGGGCTGGAGGCCCTGATCCGGAGGCTGGCCGACCGGGGCGCCACGGTCGTCTTCTCCACCCACGTCATGGCCCATGCGGAACGACTGTGCCGCCGGGTGGCGCTGATGGCGCGCGGGCGCAAGGTGTTCGACGGCACGGTGGAGGAAGCCCGCGCGGCCGTGCCTCTGCGCATGGTGCTGGAGGGCGAAGCGAGCCTGGCGCAGGTCGGGACTCTGCCGGGGGTGAACGGGGTGGAGGAGGCGGTCGACGCCCGCTCCGGCCGGCGGTCGCTGACCGCGACGCTGTCGGCCGGCGCCGAGCCTCAGGCCGCGCTCAGGGCCGCCTTCCAGCGTGAGCTGGACGTGACCCAGTTCCGGGTGGAGACGCCCACCCTGCACGACGCCTTCATCGTGCTGACCGGAGGCGCGGCGTGAGGCGGATGTGGATGATCGCGCGCCGGGAATACCTCAGCTATCTGCGGACGGCGGGGTTCTGGATCTCCATCGCCGTCGTGCCCCTGGTGATCGGCTACGTGTCGCTGGGCGGTTCCAAGGCCGTGCAGTCGGCGGCGCCGCTCCCGCGGCTGGTCCTGGTGGACCTGTCCGGCTCGGGCTTCGCCGCCGCGGTCGGGCCC
>CAXUEN010000388.1:0-323 GCA_964249945.1 uncultured Caulobacteraceae bacterium
TCACCGAACAGGTGAGCGATGACCTGGCCGACCGCTTCCTCCCCCGCCACAGGCTTTCGCAGGAGATCCAGGAGACGGGCGCGGCGCTGGCCCGCCAGCTCGACGGTGTCGGCCGCGCCATGGATGCGGTGCGGAGCGGCGCCCGCATCGGCATCAGCCGCGCCCAGGCCCAGCCCTGGCGCTTCGGCGCGGAGGGCTCGCCCTTCCTGAGCCGACCCTTCCCGCGCACCTGAGGCAACCCCGCCCGCCGAGGCCGCGTTGCCGGGACGTCAGCGTAAGTGCGGAGGCCGCCATGCTCGAGAAACTGCCCCACGGCGTCGGCG
>CAXUEN010000388.1:333-2746 GCA_964249945.1 uncultured Caulobacteraceae bacterium
TCGCCCATCACGCAGTACACCTCGCACTTCAAGGCGGCCCGGCGGGGCGCGAGCCCCGGCTTGGACGCGATCCTCTATTACCAGGAAACGGCCGCCTCGGTGCCGGAGACCCTGACCCTCACCAGCCCGGCGTTCCCGGACGGCGGCGCCCTCCCCGTCCGCTTCACCGCCGACGGCGACAAGCTCTCGCCGTCGCTGGCCTGGACCGGCGTCCCGGACGGGGCGCAGGGCGTGGTGCTGGTGATCGAGGATCCCGACGCGCCTGCGCCGACGCCCCTGGTCCACACCTTAGCCTGGGCGCTGCAGGGCCACGATGACGAACTGGCGGAAGGCGCACTGAAGAGCCCGGGTTCGGGGGGTGAAGCCATTTCGCTCGGACGCAACAGCTTCCTCGGCGCCGCCTACCTGCCGCCCGACCCGCCGCCGGGCCACGGCCCCCACCGCTATTGCTTCCAGATCTTCGCCCTGGACGCCGCGCTGCAACTGCACGGATCGCCCATCCGGACCCAGGTGGCGCACGCCATGAAGGGCCATGTCATCGCCAGAGGCCTGCTGGTCGGGACCTACGAGCGGCCCTGAGTTCGAAAGTCCCCCATCCTTCGACCCGAGAGCCGCCCGCATGATCACTCTCTACACCTGGACCACGCCCAACGGCCGCAAGGTCTCCATCATGCTGGAGGAGACCGGCCTCTCCTACGTCGCCAAGCCGGTGAACATCGGCCGCGACGAGCAGTTCGCGCCGGAGTTCCTGGCCGTCAGCCCCAACAACAAAATCCCCGCCATCGTCGACGAAGAGGGCGTGGACCGCCGCCAGACCGTGTTCGAGACCTCCGCCATCCTGACCTATCTGGCGGAGAAGACCGGACAGCTGCTCCCCGCCCACGGCCCGCGCCGGATCGAGGTGCAGGAGTGGCTGGCCTGGTCGATCAGCGGCTACGCCCCCATGCTCGGCCAGTGGAACTACTTCGCCAACCGCGCCAAGGAGAAGACGCCCGCCGCCATCGACCGCTTCACCACGGAGGCCGCGCGCCTGTTCGGGGTGCTTGAAACGCGGCTGTCGCAGGCCTCCTACCTGGCCCACGACTACTCCATCGCCGACATCTCCACCTACACCTGGACCACCGCGGTCCTGCACGGCTTCCGCACCGCCTCGCCGGGCGCGCTGCCGCCCACCCCGCACATCGAGCGCTGGATGGCCGAGATCGCCGCCCGCCCCGCCGTCCAGCGCGGCATGCGCGTGCCGGAGGTGTAAACGGACTTGTGTCCGTCCGCCCTTTGATCCCCAAGCTCTAGCGGTGAACGAACCCCGAAGACCCGGGCGTCACCGATTCGGTCCCGATTCGTTGCGCCCGCGTTCCGCAGCGTTAACCATGAGCGTTTACCGACCTTTGCGCTTGCCTGAAGCGCCCTTCCGCCCGATCTAGCGGTCATGGCGGATCGCCCCACGGGCGCTGCGCCGTCACGGCTGGTGGCGGTGCTGGGACCCACGAACACCGGCAAGACCCACCTCGCGGTGGAGCGCATGCTCGCCCACGCCTCAGGCATGATCGGCCTGCCGCTGCGCCTGCTGGCGCGCGAAATCTACGACCGCATCGTCAAGCAGCGTGGCGCCCGCTCGGTCGCCCTGATCACCGGCGAGGAGAAGATCGTCCCGCCGCGCGCGACCTACTTCGTCTGCACGGTAGAGGCCATGCCGCTGACCCGCCAGGTGGAGTTCCTGTGCGTGGACGAGATCCAGCTCTGCGCCGACCCGGCCCGCGGCCACGTCTTCACCCATCGCCTGCTGAACGCCCGCGGCACGGCGGAGACCATGTTCTTAGGGTCAGCCACCATAGCCCCGCTGATCCGCCGCCTGCTCCCGAGCGTCGAGTTCCAGACCCGCGAGCGTTTCTCGCAGCTGACCTACGCCGGCTCCAAGAAGCTGACCCGCCTGCCCCGCCGCTCCGCCGTCGTCGCCTTTTCCACCGAGAACGTCTACGCCATCGCCGAGCTGATCCGCCGGCAGCGCGGCGGGGCCGCGGTGGTGATGGGCAGCCTGTCGCCCCGGACCCGCAACGCCCAGGTGGCTCTGTACCAGTCCGGCGAGGTCGACTTCCTGGTCGCCACCGACGCCATCGGCATGGGCCTGAACATGGACGTGGACCATGTGGCCTTTGCAGGGCTCCGCAAGTTCGACGGCAAGCGCACCCGCTGGCTCTACCCCCAGGAGGTCGGCCAGATCGCGGGGCGGGCGGGGCGCTACCGCACCGATGGCACCTTCGGCGTCACCGGCGAGGCCGAGAAGATGGACGAGGATCTCGTCGCCAGTGTGGAGGAGCACCTCTACGAGCCGGTAGGCGCCGCGGAGTGGCGGAGCGCCGACCTGGAGTTCGCCTCCCTGAAGGGCCTGCTCCGCTCCCTGGCCGCCCCGCCC
>CAXUEN010000389.1:0-2743 GCA_964249945.1 uncultured Caulobacteraceae bacterium
AAGAAGCGGCATGAGCGTGCGCCTTTCCGCCTTGGTGGCCCGCAGCCTCCCTTCCGACGCCGACCCGCTGATCGAAGGCGTCACCGCCGACAGCCGCGCCGTGCGCCCGGGCTTCCTGTTCGCCGCCCTCCCAGGCGCCGCCGCCGATGGCCGAGCCTTCATAGCGCAGGCGCTCGCCGCCGGCGCCGCGGCCGTACTCGCGCCCCAGGACACGCCGAACGTCGGCGCGCCTACAGTCCGGGCCTGCGACGCCCGCCGTCTCTACGCCCTCGCCGCCCGCCGACTGCAGCCGGCCGAGCCGGAGACGGTGGTCGCGGTCACCGGCACCAACGGCAAGACCTCCGTCGCCACCTTCTGCCGCCAGATCTTCGCCCGCCTCGGCCGCCACGCGGCCAGCATGGGCACCCTCGGCGTCCAGGCGGAGGACGGCGGCCATATCGACGCGCTGACGCTCCCCGGCCTCACCACCCCCGACGCCGCCGAGGTCGCGCGCCTGGCCGCCGAGTTGGCGCGGCGCGGGGTCAGCCACCTGGCGCTGGAGGCCTCCAGCCACGGCCTGGACCAGCGTCGGCTGGACGGGCTGACGATCAGGGCGGCGGGCTTCACCAACCTCAGCCAGGACCACCTGGACTACCACGGCGGCATGGACGCCTACCGCGCCTGCAAGCTGCGCCTGTTCGAGCAGCTGACGCCCCGGGGCGGCTCCGCGGTGCTCAACGCCGACGCCGCCGACTTCCCCGCCTTCGCCGCCGCCGCGGTGATCCATGGCCTCAGCGTCATGTCGGTGGGCGAGACCGGCTCGGCCATCCGCCTCACCGCCCGCCGGCCCGAGCCCTTCGGCCAGCGGCTGTCCGGCGAGGTGCTGGGGCGGCCTTTCGACCTGCGCCTGCCGCTCGCCGGCGGGTTCCAGGCCTCCAACGCCCTGGTGGCGGCGGGGCTCTGCATCGCGGCCGGCGAGGACCCGCTGGCGGTGATGGCGGCGCTCGAACACCTGACCGGCGCCCCTGGCCGGCTGCAGCGCGTGGGCTCGGGCCCCAACGGCGGCGAGGCCTACGTAGACTACGCCCACACCCCCGACGGCCTGCACACGGTGCTGGAGGCGCTGCGCCCGCACGTGAAGCGCCGCCTGCTGGTGGTGTTCGGCGCCGGCGGCGACCGCGACCGCGCCAAGCGCCCGCTGATGGGCCGCGCCGCCCACGAGCTGGCCGACATCTGCATCGTCACCGACGACAACCCCCGTTCCGAAGATCCGGCCGCGATCCGCGCCGCGGTCATAGCCGGCGCTCCCGGCGCCCTGGAGGTCGGCGACCGCCGCGCCGCCATCCGCGCCGCGGTGGAGCAACTGGGCGAGGGCGACGTGCTGGTCATCGCCGGCAAGGGCCACGAGCAGGGTCAGACGGTCGCCGGCGTCACGCACCCCTTCGACGACGTGGTCGAGACGCAGGCCGCGCTGCAGGCGGTCCATGCCTGAGACGCTGTGGACATCGGATGAGATCGCGACCGCCACGGGTGGCGAGGCCATCGGCGCGCCGTTCGAGGTGTCGGGCCTCGGCATCGACACGCGCACGTTGAAGGCCGGCGACCTCTTTGTAGCGCTAGTCGGTGAGCGTGACGGCCACGATTATCTGGACGCCGCGGCCACTGTGGGAGCTGCCGGCACCCTGGTCTCTTCTCCTTCCCTGCGCAGCGGGGGTTTGAGCGCGAAGGCGCTCATGGACGGCGAAGCCGATGGAGGGGGCGTCGCCGCCGCTCCCGCCTCTAACAATCAACCCGCGGCTCGCTCCCTCCACCATGCTGCGCATGGTTCCCCTCCCCCGCTGCGCAGGGGAGGAGAAGAGGCGTTACCCGTCGTTAGGGTTGACGACACCTTAAAGGGGCTGGAACGCCTCGCGGCCGCCGCCCGGGACCGCTCCCCCGCCCGGCGCTGCGCGGTGACCGGCTCGGTCGGCAAGACCAGTGTCACCCAGGCCATCGCCGCGGCCCTGAAGCTGGCCGGGCGCAGCCATGCGCCGGTAAAATCGTTCAACAACCATATTGGCGTGCCGCTGACCCTCGCCGCCCTGCCTCGCAACGCGGCGTTCGCGGTGTTCGAAGTCGGCATGAACCACGCCGGCGAGATCGCGCCTCTGTCACGCCTGGTCCGGCCCCACGTAGCGGTGATCACCACCGTCGGCCCGGTCCACGTAGAGAACTTCCCCAACGGCGAGGTCGGCGTGGCCCGCGCCAAGGCCGAGGTGTTCGAGGGCTTGGCCCCCGGCGGCGTCGCGGTGCTGAACGCCGACGACGCCTGGTTCGACCTGCTGGCCGACGCGGCGCGGGCGGCGGGGGCGAAGGTGCTGAGCTTTGGGCGGAGCGACGCCTGCGACGCGCAGCTGATCGCCTTCGAGCGGGAGGCCCCCTCCACCGCTTCGCGGTCCCCCTTCCCCAGGGGGGGAGGATCAGTCGTGCTAGATGCTCCCCCCCTAGGGGAGCTGGCGGCGAAGCCGACTGAGGGGGCTCGCGTCCGTGCCCGTCTCCATGGCGAACCGATCAGCTTCCCCATCGCGCAGTCCGGCGCGCACTGGGGGCCGAACAGCCTGGCCGTGCTGCTGGCGGTCGAGGCGCTCGGCGCCCCCATCGCCTCCGCCCTTGACGCCCTGGCCAGCTTCGCCCCCCTCGCCGGCCGGGGCGCCACCCGCCCGATCGCGGTCTCCGGCGGGGAAATCATTCTGGTGGACGAGAGCTACAACGCCAATCCCATCTC
>CAXUEN010000390.1:0-216 GCA_964249945.1 uncultured Caulobacteraceae bacterium
AGCAGGTCCCCTCCGTTGTGCGCCCGCCCGGCCCGGTCGACGGCGAAGCGGCCGGCTACAGTCAGGGCCAAGATCGACCCCGTCGACAGCAGCACCGCCAGGGTCGCCGCGCCCGCCAGCGCCGGGTGGAGGGCGGTGGCGACCAGGAGGCGGCGGACCGACCCCCGGCTGGGGGCCTCGCGATCCGCCTCGGCGATGGCCTGGGTTGATCTCCAC
>CAXUEN010000390.1:226-2734 GCA_964249945.1 uncultured Caulobacteraceae bacterium
ATAGTAAGGAGCCCTGTTCCTTTCCGACGCCGCGGGACCTCGTGTCCAGCCCTCGATCGCCGTTTGGCCGAAGGATCCTTGCCCGTGTCGATGGCCTGCCCTGTTGCGAAACTCCCGACGTCGCCGGCCGGAACCGGCCGGTGAGGGGCCTGATCGTCGCCGCGGGCCAGGGCGTGCGGCTGCGTGGCGTCGCCCATTCCAAGCCGCTAGCCACGGTGGGCGGTGTGGCCCTGATCGAGCATGTGATCGCCAGCGCGACACTGGCGGGGATCGGCGAATTCTTGGTGGTGGTCGGCTACGAGGCGGCGCGTCTGCAGAGCGAGCTGCAACGTATTTCCGAGCGGTTGGCCGTCCCGGTCACCTCCGTGTTCAACCCGGACTGGAGAAGCGCGAACGGGCTGTCGGTTCTGGCCGCCGCCTCCTGGCTGGACGGTCCCTTCGCGCTGATGATGGCCGACCACCTATTCGACCCCTCCATCCTACGCGACCTCATCGCCCACGATCCAGATCCTGGGCGCGTGACGCTCGCGGTGGACCGGCGGCTGGACAATCCCATGGTCGACCTGGAGGACGTCACCCGGGTGCGAACCGCGCGGGGCGGCGCGATTGAAGCTATCGGCAAGCTGATCGCGCGCTACGACGCCTTCGACACCGGCCTGTTCCGCGCCGGGCCGGCCTTGCTGGAGGCGCTGCGAGAGGACGTCGCCGCGGGCAGGACGGCCGGCATCTCCGCCGGCGTTCAGCGGCTGGCGGCGCGCGGGCAAGCAAGCGCCTTCGACATCGGCGACCGCTTTTGGATCGACGTTGACGACGCGGCCGCGTTAAGGAAAGCCGAGTTGCAGGCGACGGTGGGCGCGCCTTAAACGGGTCCGGATCGAGGGTGGCGGGGACTGTTCCTCAGTGGCGCGGCGCGGCAGGGTTTCCTGCACCCGTGACCCCACGCGTCTACAGAGCCCTGGGCCGCCTCGGAGTCGGCGCCCTGGACCGCTATATGCTGCGCCAGCTGGCCGCACCCATGGCGGTGAGCCTGGGGCTGATCCTGTCGGGCTTGATGCTGGACAAGGCGCTGCGGCTGGTGGCCTCGCTGTCGGAGAGCGAGGGGCGGATCGGCTTCCTCGTTCCGCTGATGGCGGCGTTGACGCCCTACTACCTCGACACTGCGCTGCCCTTCGCCTTCTTCGCCGCCATGCTAATCGCGGTCGGCGCGTTCGATGAGCGCGGCGAGATCGAGGCCATCTTGGCCGCCGGGGTCTCGCCGGACCGGCTGGCGCGGCCCTTCGTCCTGGCCGGCGTCCTCGTAGCGATCGCGGTCCTGGCGGTCTCCGGCTGGCCTGAGCCGCTCGGCCGTTTCGGCTTCAGTAAGGGTCAGGTGGACGCGACCGAGGCCGGATGGTCCGGCCGGTTGGAGCCCGGCGTCGTGTTCGCGCCCAGCGCCGGGACCAGCCTGGAGGCCGACCAGGTCCTGATGCTGGACCACCGGCTGCGCGGCGTTTTCGAGGTCAAGCGCACGCCTGCGGGCGAGGAGACGGTCACCACGGCGCAGCAGGGTCGCTGGACCCTAGTCCACGGCGGGCGCGATGTCGCCCTGGTGCTGCGAGAAGGCGCCATCCTGCGCGACCCGCCGTCGGGCGCGAGCTTCGGGCGTTTCGCCGTGCTGGAGGAGACCGAGCCCGCAGGGATCGTCGCCGTACGCCCGGTCCGCGGTGGCGACGAACGCGAACTCACCCTGCTGGAGCTCGCCGGCGCCCGGGACGCGGCCGGCGTGCGCGGGCGGGTGGTAACCGCCGAGCTAGTGGTCAAGCTGGTGCAGGCGCTGGTGATCCCCTTCCTGCCGCTGTTCGCCATTCCGCTCGCGCTGGCGAGCAAGCGCGGCGGCCGAGCGCCCGGCATGATCTTGGCGGTGGCGTTCCTGGCGGCCTTCCACAACGCCCTGCAGTTCGCCAAGGGCCTGGTGGTGAACGGGAAGCTGAGTTCGTCCGGGCCGATCGTGCTGACCGCCGGCGGCTTCGCGCTCCTGTGCGTGGCCGTGCATGTCTCCAGCCGCAGGCGCCCCGGCGACAACCCGATCACCCAGGCCGCCGCCCTGTCCGCGGACCTGACGCGGCGCCTGCGCCGCCGCCTGGCGCCCCTACAACGGGTGGCGTGGCGGCGACGGGGCTACGCGGGCATCCCGGCATATGTCGCCTGGCTGTTCGGGACCCGCACCGCCTTCGCGGGGCTGGGCCTCGTCACCTTCTTCCAGTTCGCCGACCTGAAGGAGATGGCGCCCAAGATCCTGGCGCGGGGCCTGGGGGCGGCGGGTCTGCTGCACTTCGAGATCTTGAGGCTGCCCGCGATGACGCTGCAGCTGGGATGTCTGGCCATCCTGATCGGGGCGGTCTCGACCTTCTCGGCGCTGGGAGCCCGCAGCGAGAGCGTGGCTATGCAGGCCTGCGGGATGTCGCCCTACCGCATCCTGCGCGCCGCGGCGCCGGTGGCGCTGGCCGTGGCGCTGTTGGAGTTCGGGCT
>CAXUEN010000391.1:0-894 GCA_964249945.1 uncultured Caulobacteraceae bacterium
GCCGCAGGCATCGCCGAGCGCGGGGGCGTTCTCGCCGAGATAGCCTCCGGCGGTGCGGGCGGAGCGGAGCTGCAGCGCACCCTCCACCACCCGCATCCTCACGGGGCCGTCCTGGCCCTCGACCAGGGCTGCAGGGAAACCCGCCAGGCCGTCGGTGACCTCGAAGCCCACCCCCGCCTCGGTGGAGGCGTAGGCATGGCCGATGGCGACTTGGGGGAAGCGCGCCCGCAGGCTGTCGAGGATGGCCTGATCGGCGATCTCGCCTGACAGCCGCACGTAGCGGGGCGAGACGCCGGCAAGCGCCGGGCTCATCAGGGCGCGGCGCCAGTGGGACGGCGTGCCGGCGAGGTGGGTGACGCCGTGGTCGCGCATGCGGCCGAGGAAACCGGCCAGCGGCTCGTGCGCATCGGTCAGCACAAGGCTGACGCCGCCGGTCAGGGCGCGCAGCAGCATCTGCAGGCCGCCATAACGGCGGACGTCGTAGAAGGTGGCCCAGACGCACGCGTCTCCCGCGGCGGCCGGCCCAGGGCGGATGGCGGCGGTGAGGCCCGCCAGGGTGTGCGCCACCATCTTCGGCGCGCCGCTGGTGCCCGAGGTGAACAGCGCCCACTGCGTCACGGCTGCGCGGGGCGCGTCGTCCTCGCCGGTCGGCTCGAACAGGATGCGATGGCGCGCCACTCCGGGAAGCGCCAGTCCGGGGAGCGCCCCGTCGTCCTCGCCGTCGCCGACCACCGTGTCGGCCTCGGCCATGGCGGCGGCTTGCGCCAGCTGGGTGGCGTCCAGGTCGGGCGGGCACAGGATCAGGCGTGCAGCGATCCCGTCCAGGCTGGCCAGGGCCACGGCCGCGGCCAGGGGGGATCGGGTGCGGACCAGCACGCGACGGCCCTGCAGCTC
>CAXUEN010000391.1:904-2724 GCA_964249945.1 uncultured Caulobacteraceae bacterium
CGGCCACGGCGGCGAGCGGGATGGACTGCGCCGGGCTGATCAGGGCCGGCTTCGCGCCCGACGCGATCGCGGCCTTGATCCTGTCCTTCAGGCTCAGGGCGGGGCCGCCTGGCTCAGGCGGCGACGCGGTCATAGAAGCGGACGAAGTCGCCGAAGGTGACCGGAAAGTCGATGTCCTCGGAGGTCGCGAAGGGGTCCTCCCCCAGCTCGTCCTCGAGTCTCGCCACCAGGATGGCGAAGCACAGCGAATCGAGCCCGCTGTCGAGCAGCACCAGCTCGTCGCGAAGCGGGGCCAGCTGCTTATGCTGCTCCGCCGCGACCTGGCGCATCTGGTCTTCGATGAGGGATCGTAGGGACATGGGACACACGCCTGCTGCAGACTGTGGCCACTCTCGCCCTAAACCCTAAAGGATCGGTGTGCCGCCGCGGGCGGGATGGGCCATTCCGTGGCGCAGGCGTTGCAGGTGCGCCCCCGCCGTCCTGCAACGGGATGGTTTACGCGGGCGCGCCAGCTGTCATGACCGCCATCTCCAGCCCCGTCCGGTGCCGCCTCATCACGGCGGCCGACCTGCCCGCCATCTCCGCGCTGCTCAGCGAGGGCTTCCCCGACCGGCCGCGCGCCTATTGGGACGCCGCCCTGGACGTGCTGTGCAGGCGCGAGGCGCCGCAGGACTATCCCCGCTTCGGCCTGCTGCTGGAGACGCGCGGGACCTGCATCGGCGTGCTGCTGCAGATCTTTTCCCGGGTGATGGAGGACGGGCTGAGCACGGTGCGATGCAACGTGTCGAGCTGGTACGTCGTCCCCGCCTTCCGGGGCTATGCGCCGCTGCTCGTGTCCCGCGCGCTGCGGCACAAGGAGGTGACCTACCTTAACGTCTCCCCGGCCCAGCACACCTGGCCGATCCTCGAGGCCCAGGGCTACAGCCGCTACAGCGCGGGCCAGTTCGCCTGCCTGCCGGCGCTGTCCTGGCGGGGAGCGGGGGCGAAGGTGCGTCGCTACGTGATCGGCGAGCGCGGCTTCGAGCCGCCGCTGGCGCGCCTGCTGGACGCGCATACGCGCATGGGCCTGATCGTCCTGGTCTGTTCCCGGCGAGGCCGGCGGGCGGTGTTCGCCTTCCTGCCGCGGGAGGTGAAGGGCGTGGGCCGCCGCGTGGCCCAGCTCGCCTACTGCGCCGACACCTCCGGCTTCGTCGGCTTCGGCGGCCCGCTCGGCCGCTGGCTGCTGGGGCAGGGGTTGCCGCTGGTGATCCTGGATGCGCGCGGGCGGGTTCCGGGGCTCGTTGGCTGGTTCTTCAAGGATCGGGCGCCAAAGTATTTCCGCGGCGCCGATGCGCCGCGCCTGAACGACCTCGCCTACACCGAGGCGGTGTTGTTCGGGGCCTGAACAGGCGGCCTGAGGAGACGCACCCATGGACTGCGCAGGGCGGATCGGCCGGACGGTAGGGCGGGCGCTGGTGGACCAGCTGGTCATCCAGGGCGTGCGCCACGTCTTCTGCGTGCCTGGCGAGAGCTACCTGCCGGTGCTCGACGCCCTGCGCGACAGCGTGATCACGCTCACCGTCTGCCGTCACGAGGGCGGGGCGGCGATGATGGCCGATGCGGTCGGCCGCGCTACGGGGCGGCCGGGCGTGGCCATGGTCACCCGCGGGCCCGGCGCCAGCAACGCCATGGTGGGCGTGCACATCGCGCATGAGGACTCTTCGCCCATGATCCTGTTCGTGGGCCAGGTGGACGAAGGCTTCCAGGGCCGCGGCGCCTGGCAGGAGATGGACCTGCGCGCGAGCTTCGGCGGGCTCGCCAAGTGGGTGGGCGAGCTGGAC
>CAXUEN010000392.1:0-2373 GCA_964249945.1 uncultured Caulobacteraceae bacterium
GGGCATGCCCCATGCGGTGATCGCCCATGCGCCGGACGGACACTTCGACCTCGACGCCCTGGTCGCCCAGGCTCGGGCCTGGAGCGGGCTGACGGGCCTGGACCTCGCCCGCGAGGCCACCACGCTTCAGAGCTTCATCTTCGACGAGGGCCTTTGGTCCTGGCCGGACGGCTACACCAAGCCGCGGCCCGAACCACGTTTCGAGGTGGCGGTGCTGGACTACGGGATTAAGCGGAACATCCTGCGCGCCCTGACCTCCATCGGCGCCCGGGCGACGGTGCTCCCGGCGTCGACCACGGCGGAGGAGGTGCTGGCGCGCAAACCCGACGGCGTGCTGCTCTCCAACGGCCCAGGCGATCCTTCGGCGACCGGCGACTACGCCGTGCCGGAAATTCGCAAGCTGGTGGACTCAGGGCTGCCGGTGTTCGGCATCTGCCTCGGCCACCAGATGCTGTCTCTGGCGCTGGGCGCCAGGACCATCAAGATGGACCAGGGCCACCACGGCGCCAACCATCCAGTGAAGGACCTGGAGACGGGCCGCGTCGAGATCGTCTCCATGAACCACGGCTTCACCGTGGACCGGGACGGCCTGCCGGACGCGGTGCAGGAGACCCACGTGTCGCTGTTCGACGGCACCAACGCCGGCATCCGGCTGAAGGACCGCCCGGTGTTCAGCGTGCAGCACCACCCCGAAGCCAGCCCCGGACCGACCGACTCGCTCTACCTGTTCGAGCGGTTCGGCGCGCTGATGGCGGGCTGAGCCGCCGACGGCGTGTGTCGCTACACGCCGGTGAAGCGGACGGGCACACGCACCGTGCCGGTCTTGGCGCCCATCGGCAGGAAGCCCGCCACGCAGACCGCCGCCTTGTCGAAGCCCTTGCCCGGCGCGCTGTTGTCCACAACCTTGCAGGCGCCGAGCTTGCCGCCCTCTGCATTGCACTCCAGCATCACGCTGGCCGACGCGCCGGCCGAGGCGAACCTGTCCACGCAGTCGGTGTAATGCGCCTGGAAACTGCCGTCGGCCAGCGCGCCGGTGGCGATCGTCAGACCGCCCAAAATCCCTACGGCCAGAACGATCGAGTTCTTCATCATCCATGCCCCCCCACGAAATACGGTATGTGTATAAAGGTCGACGTTTAACAATTGCTGTCTGCCCCAGCACTTATGGATAATGGCGAGTAAATTTCGTCGCGCTCCGAAGCTCATCAGCTTTCTGCTGGGCGAGGAGCGGGTGGTTCAAACACGGTGAGCAGTCGTTAAGACCCTCCGTGCCATAGCCGAAAGTCGTGGGGCTCGGTACGCAGCCGTGGGGGCGTTGGATGTTTCGGTGGAGGTTGGCGGACCTGCCGCTGGCGGCGAAGATGAGCATGGCGCCGGCCGTGGCCCTGGTCATGCTGGCCGCGATCGGCCTGATCGGCTTTAGCAACCAGCAGCGGTCCAGCGCCACCCTCAGGCGCATTGTCGAGGTGCAGATGCCCGAGCGCGGACGCCTGAAGGACGTCGCCGAGGAGATCGTCGCCGCCCACGGCCAGCTCTACCAGCTGCTCACCCATCAGGGCGCCAAGATCGACGTCGACAGGATCGACGGCCAGATGAAGGCGCTGAGCGCGCGTTTCGACGCCATCTCCAGGGAACTCGCCTTCGATCGTAGCGCCGCCCCGCCGGAGCAGCGGCCGCTGTTCGACAAGGTCATCAAGCAGCTGGGCGAGACCCACAGCGCGGTGGACATGGTCGGGGCCATGATCGGCAGCGACTTCGCCACCGCCGCCGGCTTCGCCGCCCCCTTCGAGGACAGCTACCAGCAGATGGCGGGCGGCCTGCACCAGCTGATCGCCGACGAGAACCGCCGTATCGAGGCTGATGCGGCGGCCAGCTACGCCCGCGTGCAGCGGAGCGAACGGCTGCTCACCCTGGTGGCCGGCTCCACCCTGGTGCTGGTCGCCTCGATCTCCTCGGTTGTCGTGATCCCCACGCGGCGAGACATCTGGCGCATCGCCCGGCTGACGGAGAAGCTCGCCGGTGGCTACAACGACCTCGATTTGGCCAGGCTCGTGCGCCGGGACGAACTGGGGGCGATCGTGGAGTCGATGGCCGTGTTCCGCGACAACCAGCTCCGCTTGGCTGAGCTGCGCGTCGGGCAGGAGGCGGCGGCGCTGGCCGTCGAGGCCGCCCGCGCCGCCAAGCTGGCCGAGGACGAGCGCGCAGCCGAGGAGACCCGCTCGGTGGTGGCCTCGCTCGGCGACGGCCTCTCCAGGCTGGCCGGGGGCGACCTGACCTTCCGCATCACGGCCGGCTTCCCGCCCGCCTCGCAGAAGCTGAAGGACGACTACAACGCCACCATGGAGCAGCTGCAGGACGCGGTCGGCGTCATCG
>CAXUEN010000392.1:2391-2679 GCA_964249945.1 uncultured Caulobacteraceae bacterium
TGCGCCGGCGAGATCAGCCACGCCGCCGACGACCTCTCCCGCCGCACCGAACAGCAGGCCGCAACCCTTGAGGAGACCGCCGCCGCTCTGGACCAGATCACCGTCACGGTGAAGAAGACCGCCGACGGCGCCGCCCAGTGCCGCCGGACCGTCTCCGCCACCAAGACCGACGCCGAGAAGAGCGGCGCGGTGGTGCAGCAGGCGGTGGGCGCCATGGGCCAGATTGAGGCGTCCGCTTCCGAGATCGGCCAGATCATCGGCGTCATCGACGAGATCGCCTTCCAGACC
>CAXUEN010000393.1:0-2678 GCA_964249945.1 uncultured Caulobacteraceae bacterium
ATGTTGGCCTGCTCGCCATGGCCGGCGAAGACCTCCAGCGCGCAGAGGCGCGAGCAGTACTCGCCCACCATCGTGCTCGCCTCATCGGTCAGCACCTTTTGGTAGGTGCATGTCTTGATGAACTTGCCGACCCACAGGCCGCCCGTATACCGCGCCGCCTTGCGGGTCGGCAGGGTGTGGTTGGTGCCGATCACCTTGTCGCCATAGGCCACGTTGGTCCGCGCCCCGAGGAACAGGGCGCCGTAGTTGGTCATGTTGTCCAGGAAGTAGTCCGGATCGCGGGTCATGACCTGGACGTGCTCCGAGGCGATGGCGTCGGCGACGGCGACCATCTCCTCGTCGCTGTCGCACACGATCACCTCGCCGTGCACCTCCCAGGCCTTGCGCGCGATCTCGGCGGTCGGCAGCACCTGCAGCAGGCGCTCCACCTGCGCCATCGTCTCGCGGGCCAGCGTCTCCGACGTGGTCAGCAAGATGGCCGGGCTGTCGGGACCGTGCTCGGCCTGGCCCAGCAAGTCGGTGGCGCAGAGCTCGCCGTCCACGCTGTCGTCGGCGATCACCAGGGTCTCAGTGGGGCCGGCGAACAGGTCGATGCCCACCCGGCCGAACAGCTGGCGCTTGGCCTCCGCCACAAACGCATTACCCGGCCCGACCAGCATGTCCACCGGCGCGATGGACTGGGTGCCGAGACCCATGGCCGCCACCGCTTGTATCCCGCCGAGGCAGTAGATCTCGTCCGCACCCGCCATGGCCTGGGCCGCCACGATGGCCGGCGCCGGCGCGCCGTTGAAGGGGGGCGCGCAGGTGATCACCCGCGCGACGCCAGCGACCTTGGCGGTGATCACCGACATGTGCGCCGAGGCCAGCAGGGGATACTTGCCGCCCGGCACGTAGCAGCCCGCCGCATTCACCGGCAGGTTCTTGTGACCGAGCACCACGCCCGGCAGGGTCTCGACCTCCAGGTCGCGCAGCGTCTCGCGCTGCATCCGGGCGAAGCCGCGAACCTGCGCCTGGGCGAACTCAATGTCCTTCAGGTCCTGGGCGCTCAGCTGGTCCATGCAGCCCTGGATCTCGGCGCCGCTCAGCCGGTAGTCTTCGCGATCCCAGCGATCGAACTTGCAGGACAGCTCTCGGACGGCCGCGTCGCCCCGCGCCTCGACATCGGCGAGGATGGTCTCGACCGTGTCGCGGACGCTCCGGTCGCGATCGTTCCTGGCCTCCAGCGAGGCTCCCGGCTTGAGATGAACCGCCACGACGACCTCTGCATTCGAATGCGGCCAGTCATAGCCGCGCGGCGCGAGGTGTGCAATGGTCGGAGTTAACGCCGCTTGGCGACTTCCGCCAACTTCGAATGCAAGGGCGGCTCTTGCACGATCAGCCCGGGACCAGGGAGATACCGTGAAGACGTCCACGGACCGCATTCTGACCACCCACGTCGGCAGCCTCCCCCGGCCCCTCGACGTCAGCGAGGCCCTCCATGCGCGCGAGCGTGGGGACACGACCTTCGACCCCTCGGCCTTCGACCGCCTGTCCGCCGAGGCGACCGCCGAAGCGGTGCGGCGGCAGGTGGAGACGGGGCTGGACATCGTGTCCGACGGCGAGATGTCGAAGATCAGCTACGCCACCTACATCGGCGACCGCCTCTCAGGCTTCGGCGGCGACAGCCCGCGCAAGGCGCCTGCAGACCTGGAGCAGTTCCCGAGCTTCCTCCAGCGCCAAGCCAAGGGCGGCGGCACGCCGACCTACAAGCGGCCCATGTGCGTGGGCGCGGTGGCGGTGAAGGACGAAGCGCCACTGCGCCACGACATCGACGCGATGGCGGCCGCGGTCGCCGCGTCGCCTCCGCACGAGGCCTTCCTGAACAGCGCCTCCCCCGGCGTCATCGCCCTGTTCCAGCCCGCCCGGTTCGCCGGCGAGGGCGGCCACTACGCCACCCAGGACGCCTATCTTGACGCCCTCTCGGCGGCGATGAAGAGCGAGTACGAGGCGATCGTCGGAGCCGGCTTCATCCTCCAGGTCGACAGTCCCGACCTGGGCGTGGGCCGCCACATGATGTTCAAGGGCCTCTCGGACGCGGACTATGTGCGGGCGTGCGAGGGCCATCTGGAGGCGCTGAACGCCGCCCTGGCCGACATCCCGCGCGATCGGGTGCGCATGCACGTGTGCTGGGGCAATTACGAGGGACCGCACCACTGCGACGCCTCCTTCGAGCTGGTGTTCGGTCTCGCCCGCAAGGCGCGGGTTGGCGCGCTCCTGTTCGAGGCCGCAAATCCCCGCCACGCGCACGAGTGGACCTGGTTCCAGGACCATGCGCTGGACGACGAGTTGATCCTGATCCCCGGCGTGATCGACTCCACCACCAACTTCATTGAGCATCCGGAACTCGTGGCCGAGCGCATCGAGCGCTTCGCCCGCCTGGTGGGGCGCGAGCGGATGATCGCAGGCACGGACTGCGGCTTTGGCACCTTCGCAGGCTTTGGCGCAGTGGACGGAGAGATCGCCTGGGCCAAGCTGCGCACGCTGGTCGAAGGCGCGGAGATCGCCTCCCGCCGGCTCTGGCGCCAGGTCCTAACGTGACGGTCGTTCAGGGGCGCTGTCAGCCCAACCTGTACCTGCAGCTAATCGGGCCGTAATCGCTGTCCCCTACTCGGCCCGACATGCCTCGCAAGAAGACGCTC
>CAXUEN010000394.1:0-2676 GCA_964249945.1 uncultured Caulobacteraceae bacterium
GGTTCAGCGGGCGTTCGGGGGAGGGCAGGGTGAAGGGCGCGGCCTCGCTCTCCACCGACAGGGCGATGGCCTGCATCTTGGCCAGCCGCTTCATGCGCGACTGGGCCTGGGCGGCCTTGGTGGCCTTGGCGCGGAAGCGGTCGACGAAGGCCTGCAGCTTGGCCCGTTCCGCGTCCTGCTTGGCGGCCTGGGCGCCGGCGAGGCGCTGCTTCTCCGCCCGCATGCGCTCGAAGTCGTCGTAGCCGCCGGTATAGAGGTCGAGCTTGCCGTCGCGGATGTGCAGGATATGGTCGACGGAATTGTTCAGCAGCTCGCGGTCGTGGCTGATCACGACGGCGGTGCGGGGGTAGCGCTTCAGCCGCTGCTCGAGCCAGAGCGCGCCCTCAAGGTCCAGATAGTTGGTGGGCTCGTCCAGCAGCAGCAGGTCGGGCTCGGCGAACAGCGCGCTGGCTAGCGCCACCCGCATGCGCCAACCGCCGGAGAACTCCGCCATCGGCCGCGCGAGGTCGGCGTGGGAGAAGCCCAGCCCGCTCAGGATCTCCGCCGCGCGGGACGGTGCGGCCTCGGCCCCGATGTCGATCAGCCGGCCGTGGATCTCGCCCAGTCGTTCAGGCGGCGCGGTGTCCAGCTCGGCCAGCAGGGTGGCGCGCTCCACGTCGGCGGCGAGCACGGTGTCGAGCAGCGCGACCGCGGTGGCGGCGTGCTCCTGGGCGACGGTGGCGATGCGCCCTGATCGGGGGCCGGCGATCTCGCCGGTGAGCGGCGACAGCTCGCCCAGGATCAGCTTGAACAGGGTGGACTTGCCCATGCCGTTGCGGCCGACCAGCCCCACCTTGGCGCCGTCGGGCACCCTCGCGCTGGCGTCGGTGAAGAAGCGGCGGCCCCAGGCGTTGAAGGAGAGGTCGGTGATCTGCAGCATGGGCGCGCGCTTATGGCTTGGCGGAACGCGGCCGTGAAGCGCCCGCGTGCGCAAGCCGTTGGCGTACAGGGATCACGTCGCTATAAGCCCGCGACTTCCTCCCTGAAAAGAAACTACGCAGCCATGACCGAACGCACCTTCTCGATCCTCAAGCCCGACGCCACCGAGCGCAACCTGACCGGCGCCATCAACGCGGTGATCGAGAAGGCGGGCCTGCGCATCGTCGCCCAGAAGCGCATCAGGATGAGCCGCGCCGACGCCGAGCAGTTCTACGGCGTGCACAAGGAGCGCCCCTTCTTTGGCGAGCTGGTGGAGACCATGACCTCCGCCCCCGTGGTCGTGCAGGTGCTGGAGGGCGAGGACGCCATCGCCAGGTACCGCGAGATCATGGGCGCCACCAACCCGGCCCAGGCGGCCGAGGGCACTATCCGGAAGCTCTACGCCAAGTCCATCGGCGAGAACTCCGTCCACGGCTCCGACGCGCCCGAGACCGCCAAGGTCGAGATCGCGCAGTTCTTCCCCGACGCCGAGATCGTCGGCTGATCTAGCTGAAGCTCCTCCCCCAGTGGGGGGGGACCCTGCGCGACAGGGTGGATGGGGCGCCGCCGCCGCGTCGCGTCGGCCCCTCAGTCGGCTTCAATGACAGCTCCTCCTGAGGGGGAGCACCTGCGACAGACGTCCTACATGTACCGCCGAAGCGAGCGGACCAGCTCAGACGATTCACTGCGCTTGCCCGGGACCTTGCGGGGCGCGGCCTGGTAGGCGACCCGGGCGTGCTGGACGCAGTAGGGGCCTTCACTCGACGCCCGGCCGCAGAAGCTGAAGCTGTCGCTGGACGGATCGCCGATCGGCCACTTGCACATGTGCGAGCCCAACGTCAGCACCGTGGCGGAGCCGGTCTCCTCGCAGGTAAAGGCAGGTGTGCTCGCCGGCGGGACCTCGACCGGCTCGGTCCGGCGGATGACCGGCGCGGGCGGCGGCGTGGGCCGCGCGGGGCGGGTGGCTTTGAACACGGGCCTCTGCGGCCGAGCCGGTGCACCTTGCCGATCACGGCGTTGCGGGTCAGCCCGTCGCCGAGCTGCTTGGCGATCTGGCTGGCGCTGAACCCGTCCAGCCACAGCTTTTTGAGAACCTCGACCCGCTCTTCGGTCCAGCCCATGTCCCCGCCTCCGCGATCTAGGTCGCGCGCGACCCCACATCTTGCGTCACTCGGCAGGCCTCATACCCGCCAGGCACAAGATAGCGTAGTCTTCTGGGCTTGAGGCACAATGGGTGGATTTTTGCCTTTCCACAGGAACTAGATGTTGATTCTTCCGCGACTCGGTTCTGCGTGATCAGAGCGGCCGCCTGTCCAATTGCGGACGGGCGTGCTGCGGCGCACATGAGAGGAATGAATATCCAGACCCCCACGGCGCAGATTTCGCGGGCGATCACGCCGCAGCGGCCGCGCGACTATCATGGGGTCAACTGGGTGGGCCTGGGCACCCTCTACCGCCGCGAGGTGCTGCGCTTCTGGAAGGTGGCGTTCCAGACCCTGCTGTCGCCGGTGGTGATCACCCTGCTGTACATGATGGTCTTCGTCGTCGCGATGCGCGGCGCCCGGCCGGCGGTGCAGGGCGTGTCCTTCGCTCAGTTCGTCGGGCCGGGGCTGATCATGATGTCGATCCTGAACAACGCCTTCGCCAACTCCTCGTCCTCGCTGGTCCAGGCCAAGCTGATGGGCACGGCGGTGGACTTCCTGACCCCGCCCCTGTCGC
>CAXUEN010000395.1:0-2675 GCA_964249945.1 uncultured Caulobacteraceae bacterium
CCCAGGACCAGACCGTCTACATCCGCGCCGACAAAGAGGTGAAGTACAACGCCTTCATGTCGGTGCTGAACAAGCTACAGGGCAGCGGCTTCTACAAGGTGTCGCTCATCACCGAAGACCGGTCCTGATCCCCTCTCCCTCTCGGGAGAGAGGATCAGGTCGCCGCCTTCTGGAGGCCGCACAACTGCGCGATCCCGCCCTCCGCCAGGCCGAACAGCACCTCGAACTCCGCGCGGCTGAACCCCCGCTTCTCGCCCGTCGCCTGCACCTCGACAATCTGGCCTGCGCCCGTCAGCACGAAGTTGGCGTCCGCCTCCGCGCCTGAGTCCTCCTCGTAGTCGAGGTCGAGCCGAGGCTCCCCGCCCACGATCCCGCACGAGATCGCCGCCACCTGGTCCAGCATGGGATCGCGCTTCAGCACGCCCTCCGCTAGCAGGTAGTCGAACGCCCGCTTCAGCGCGACCCATGCCCCGGTGATCGCGGCGGTGCGGGTGCCCCCGTCCGCCTGCAGCACGTCGCAATCGAGGGCGAACTGCCGCTCGCCCAGGGCCTTCAGGTCCACCACGGCGCGCAAGCTACGCCCGATCAGCCGCTGGATTTCCTGCGTCCGCCCACTCTGCTTGCCAGCGGCGGCCTCGCGCCGTCCGCGGGTGTGGGTGGCGCGGGGCAGCATGCCGTATTCCGCCGTCACCCAGCCCTGGCCCTTGCCCTTGAGAAAGCCCGGCACCCCGTCCTCCAGGCTTGCGGTCACCAGCACCCGGGTGTGGCCGAAGCCGACCAGGCACGAGCCCTCGGCATAGCGGTTCACCCCCGTCTCCAGGGTGACGGGGCGGAGCGCATCGAGAGCACGGTCTGAGGCGCGCATGTGTTAGGCTCCGCTTCGTGAGATGGGCCGCCCACCTAGACGAAGCCGGCGGCGCGAGCCACCTTATAGCGCCGTGACGCCCTCATCGCCGCTCACCTCCACCAGCATCTTCGCCCTGGAGCGCGCCGCGAGCCTGGGCGCCCTGGACGAGCGCGCCCGCGACATCTTCCGCCGCATTGTCGAGACCTATCTGGAGACCGGCGAGCCGGTGGGCTCGCGCACCGTGTCCAGGGGCGGGCTGCAGCTCTCCCCCGCCTCCATCCGCAACACCATGCAGGACCTCACCGCGCTCGGCCTCCTGGCGGCGCCCCACACCAGCGCCGGCCGCCTGCCCACTCATGCAGGCCTGCGCCTCTTCGTTGACGGCCTGATGGAGATCGGCGACATCGGGGAGGATGAGCGCAAGCTGATCGAGGGCCGCCTGGCCGGCCGCGGCCGCAGCTTCCAGGAGGCTCTGGACGAGGCCAGCGTGCTGCTCTCAGGCCTCGTCGGCGGCGCCGGGATGGTGGTGACGCCGGTGCGCGACGCCGGCGTCAAGCACGTGGAGTTCGTGCCCCTCGACCCCTCCCGCGCCTTGGTCATCATGGTGTTCGAGGACGGCTCCATCGAGAACCGGCTGATGCTGACGCCGCCCGGCCTCACGCCTTCCACGCTGCAGGAGGCGTCGAACTTCCTCAGCACCCGCCTGCACGGCCGCACCCTGCTCGAGGCGGAGGCCGCCATCTCCGCGGAGCTGAAGGCTGCGCGCCAGGAGCTGGACGCCGCCGCCACCCGCCTGGTGGAGGACGGGCTCGCCGCCTGGGGCGGCGGCGCGGGCGAACACCGAGCGCTGATCGTGCGCGGCCGCGCCAACCTGATCGCCGACACCTCGGCCGGCCAGGACCTGGACCGCGTCCGCATGCTGTTCGACGACCTGGAGCAGAAGGAGCAGCTGATCGGCCTGCTCGACGACGTGCGCCAGGCCGAGGGCGTTCGCATCTTCATTGGCGCCGAGACCAAGCTGTTCTCATTATCGGGTTCCGCCGTGATCGCGGCGCCCTATATGACCGGCAAGCAGAAGGTGGTGGGGGCGATCGGGGTGATCGGTCCTGCACGCCTGAACTACGCCCGGGTGATCCCGCTGGTGGACTACACCGCCCGCGTGCTCGGCCGCCTGCTGGACGGCTGAGGGGCTTTGGCCCCGCGCCACGACTTAATTGGAGAGCCGAATGGCCGAACACGATTTCGACGACCCTGAAGCCGAGCTGGGCGAGGATGTCATCGATCCCGGCAGCACACTGGCCAAGCTGATGGCCGAGAACGCGACGCTCAAGGACCAGGCCATGCGCTACGCCGCTGAGGCCGAGAACGTACGGCGGAGGACCGAGAAGGAAGCCAACGACGCCCGCGCCTACGCCATCCAGAAGTTCGCCCGCGACCTGCTCGACGCCTCGGACAACCTGCACCGCGCCGTGGAGCATGCGCCCAAGGACGTGGAGGACGCCGCGGTGAAGAACTTCGTTATGGGCGTGACCATGAGCGAGAAGGCTCTGCAGACCGCCTTCGAGCGCAACAACCTCAAGCGCGTGATGCCCGAGCGCGGCGAGAAGTTCGACCCCAACCGCCACCAGGCCATGATGGAGCAGCCCGCCGACGACGCGCCCCCCGGCAGCGTGATCATGGTCATGCAGCCGGGCTACGAGCTGTTCGGCCGCATCATCCGCCCCGCGATGGTCGCGGTGACGCCCAAGGCCCAGGCTCCGCTCCAGCCGGTGACCGAGGGGGCCTATGCCCAGGGCGAGGCGTCCCCCGCCGGCGCCTCGCCCTGGGC
>CAXUEN010000396.1:0-2674 GCA_964249945.1 uncultured Caulobacteraceae bacterium
GCCCAACGGCGACGTCTTCCTCAGCCAGGGCGACGCGGGGCGCGTCAGCGTGCTGCGCGCCACCCCCGGCGCCGCCCACCCGGCCCAGGTCTCGACCTTCGCCGAGGGCCTGGAGCAGCCGTTCGGCGTCGCCTTCTATCCGGCCGACCATCCCAAGTGGGTCTATGTGGCGAACACCAACGCGGTCGTCCGCTTCCCCTACGCGGACGGCGACCTGAAGGCGCGCGGACCGGCGCAGACCGTCGTCGCCCAGCTGACCACCGACGGCGGCGGCCACTGGACCCGCGACATCGGCTTCTCGCCGGACGGACGGCGCATGTACGTCTCCGTAGGCTCCGCCTCCAACGTCGCCCAGGAAATGGCCAAGAAGAGCCTGGCCGACGCCAAGGCCTTCGACGTCGCCCACGGCCTGGGCGCCGCCTGGGGGCCGGAGACGGACAGGGCCGACGTGCTGGCGTTCGACCCGGAGGGAAGGGGGCGCAGGGTCTACGCCGCGGGCATCCGCAACTGCGTGGCCCTGACGCTGCGGCCCGGGACGGACCAGCTCTGGTGTGCGGTGAACGAGCGCGACGGGCTCGGCGACAACCTGGTCCCTGACTACGTCACCCGGGTCAAGCCCGGCGGCTTCTACGGCTGGCCCTGGTGGTACATGGGCGGCCACGAGGATCCCCGCCTGAAGGGCCAGCGGCCGGATCTCGCGGGCCAGGTGCAGACCCCCGACGTGCCGCTGCAGGCGCACTCCGCGGCGCTCGGCCTCGCCTTTTATCCCAAGGGCCAGGGTGGCCCGGCGGCTTTCCCGGCGGAGTACCAGGGCGACGCCTTCGTGGCCCTGCACGGCTCCTGGAACCGAGCGTTGCGCACCGGCTACAAGGTGGTGCGGCTGAAGCTGCAGGACGGCGTTCCCACCGGCGCCTACGAGGACTTCCTGACCGGCTTCGTGCTCGACGACAGGCAGGTCTGGGGCCGGCCCGTCGGCGTGGCTGTGACGCACGACGGGGCCCTGCTGGTCAGCGAGGACGGGAACGGGACCATCTGGCGCGTGACGCCGACCCCCGGCAAGTAGGGTGCTCTCCTATCCTTCCCATCGCAGATGGGGAGATCAGAGTTCAGCCTCGCCCTGTGGCCGCTTTGGCGTTCAGCAGCATTTGAAGGCTCACCGGCCGGTACCCCCACACGTCGACCCCGACGTCCACCTGCCGCTTCAGCGGCTTCAGCCGCCCGTGGCTGTGGCCGTGCAGGTTCACCGCGCCCCGGTGCATGCCGTTCCAGCTGCGGAACGGGTAGTGGCAGAGCACCAGGGCCGCGCCCTCGCACACCATCTCCGCATAGGCGCCAACCGACGCCCAGCCCAGCTCCGCCACCCCAAGCGGATCGTTGTTGCCCAACAGCAGGTGCTTGCGCCCGTTCAGCACGCGCAGCAGGGCGGCGGCGACCCTCGCGGTGCGGGCGAAGTCGCCGAGGTGCCAGACCTCGTCCTCCGACCCGACCACGGCGTTCCAGCGCTCCACCAGCGCCGCGTCCATCTCGCCCGCCGAAGCGAACGGGCGAGGATAGAGGTTCAGCACCCGATGGTCGGCGAAGTGGGTATCGCTGGTGAACCAGACCGCCAGCGACCGTTCCCCTCAGGCCCGCGCGCCGACGTCTCGCCGGTCGGCGGCGATGGCGTCATACCTGACGGGCGCGGTGATCCCCAGCCGCGCCCGGGCCGACGCCACCGGCTCGGCCAGGATGGTGCGGTAGTCCTCGCCAAGCAACCATCGGGCTTTGCGGCCGCGCTGAAAGCCCTCCCAGATGGCCGCCACGTGCTCGGGGCCGCCGCCGAGCTTGCGGGCGTTCAGCGCCGCGCCGCCCGCGATCAGCGCCCAGCCGAGCCCGCGCGTCTGGGCGTAGGAAAAGGCCACCAGGCAGGACTCCCCCAGGCTGTCGCGGCCATAGCCGCTGAGGATGTGCCAAAGGTCGTGCACGTCGCGCACGCGCCGGCCGAACCAGGCGTAGGGATGGTTGGTCTCCAGCTTGGCGAGGTCCAGCCCCTTCTGGCTCTCCTTGGCCAAGCCCGCGGCGGACAGGTTCTCGGCCACCCGCCAGGCGAAATAGTCCCCGCCTACAGTACCCGGCGCGTAGGCGCGCATGGCCTCGTCATCGTCCAGGTGCTCGATCAGCTCCTCGCGCTGGTAGGCGATGCGGCCGCCGGCGGCTGAGCGCAGCAGGCGCTGGTAGCCCGTCATGGTGGAGCGCCCGTTCAGCGCCCGCATGATCTCGAACACCTGAGCGGTGTCCTCCTTGTCGCGGAGCAGGTTGCGGAAGGCCCGGATCGCGCGCGGGAGGTCGAGCTTTGTGCTCGCCGGCTTGTAGGTGGGCGCGGGATGGGCGGCGGTGGAGGGCTGGAAGGCCGAGGTCGCGGTAAGCTCGCTCATGGTTATAACGCGGAAGCGTTCCCTGATCGGCGACAGCTGGTGCGGGGTTCGCACCCTGCCGCAAGTGTGAATGTAGTCGCGCAAGCGTCTCCTGGCGACACCCTGAAAGCGGTCGGGACGGAGCGGGGTTCAACTCCGGCCCGCATCCACAGGCTGAAGGCTTGGACGGTCATCTGCGGCGGCGGATGTGCAAGGCCGCGCCGACGGACTAGAAGGCCGGCCATGCCCACCTCGGAGTCGGACATGGCCGGCGCCGGGGC
>CAXUEN010000397.1:0-2666 GCA_964249945.1 uncultured Caulobacteraceae bacterium
CCTGGGCCCCAAGGCCTGGGGCGTGATCACCCGCTTCCTCTGGTGGTGCGGCCACCATGGGGAGCAGGAGAGCCGGCGCGCCGCCTGGGTCCGCGCCCGCGCCGTCGCGGATCGGCTGGTGGCCGAGGCCGAGGCGGGACGGGACGTGCTGGTGGTGGCGCACGGCTTCTTCAACGGCATGGTGGGGGTCGAGCTGACCCGCCGCGGCTGGCGCTGCGTGCGTGACCGGGGCTTCAAGTACTGGTCCACTCGGCGCTTCGAGCGGCGGTGACGCCGCCACGTCCTGAGCAGACGTTCCACGTCCCGACCGGCATAGAACAAGCTCACAATGATAACGACATCCGGTTTAAGGATGAAGGCGACGGTCACCCTGCGTCGAAAGCCGAAAGTCCTCGGGCCAGGAAGGGTGCGGTCGTGTCGTGTTCCCTGATGGGGTACTTCGACGAGACTTCCAATCCTGAGCAGACTCTGTCCGCGGTTCTAGGCGAGCTCGCCAATTCAAGCTGTTGTATGGCTCGTCTGGAGAGGACGACGGAGGCGCTCAAGCAGCCTGGGCCTCAGGCGGCTTGGTCTTCGCAGCGAAGGAGGCGCGCACCTCAACCAGGCTCCATCCCGTCTCGAGATGCTCTTTCAGGTCCTGGTACGACGCCGCGACGTCGGTGCGAAGCCAGTCTTCCAAAGCCTCTTCGCGCGTATGCAAGGCCGCCAGCGCTTCGCGAATGACCTCGTCCTCGCTGGCGTAGTCTCCCGACACGACCCTGGCGCGAAGCTGCAAGGCGACATCGTCCGGCAAGGTGATTTGTGTGTGGCTGCAATGAGGACACAGCGCATCTCCAGCGACGACCCCACCTTCGTATGGGCGCTCGGATACGCCTACCCTCACGCGTGTTGGCGCTGTCGGTTTCGCCCGCTAGGAAGGGACGATGAGCGCGCCTACCGTCCCGTCCGACATCTCCGGCCTCAGCTTCGAGCAGGCGCTCGAACAGCTGGAGAAGATCGTGTCCGAGCTGGAGTCCGGCCAGGCGCCGCTGGAGCGTTCCATCGAGATCTACGAACGGGGGGCGGCGCTCAAGGCCCATTGCGAGGCCCGGCTGGCCGCCGCCCGCCTGCGGGTGGAGAAGATCGTCGTCGGGCCAGAAGGCCAGGCGGTCCGCGCCGAACCGGCCGATTTCAGCTGAACGCGACGGCGGGCGGGGAGGGGTGAAGGCGCTGGACCAGCTCGACACCACCATCCAGCAGCGCATGGTCGAGGCGTCGGACTTGGTCACCGTCGCCCTGGACCAGCTGCTGCCCCGCACCGACGGGCCCGAGAGCCGGCTGATCGAGGCCATGCGCTACGCGGTGCTGGGGCCGGGCCGACGTATCCGCCCCTACTTCACCCTGGAGACGGCGCGCATGCTGGACGTGGAAGAGCGCAGCGTGCTTCGCACCGCCTGCGCGCTGGAATGCGTCCACGCCTACAGCCTGATCCACGACGACCTGCCGGCGCTAGACGACGACGACGTGCGCGGCGGCCGGCCCACCGTGCACCGCGCCTATGATGAGGCGGCCGCCGTGCTGGCGGGCGACGCGCTGCAGTCGGTGGCCTTCGAGATCATGGCCCATCCGGACACCCACCCGGACGCGGGGCTCCGCTGCGAGCTGGTGAGCAAGCTGGCCCTGGCCGCCGGCGCCAAGGGGCTGGCGGGCGGCCAGATGCTCGACCTGCTCGGCCTGGGCGGCGACCTGCGCACTGTTGCCAGGATGCAACGTATGAAGACCGGCGCGCTGATCGCCTTCTCGGTGGAGGCCCCCGCGGTGCTGGCCCGGGCCCGCGAACCGGAGCGGCACGCCCTCCTGGGCTTCGCCCAGGACTTCGGGCTGGCCTACCAGATCCTGGACGACCTGACCGACCACGAGCGGGACCTGAACCCACGCAAGTCTTTGGGCGGCAACGGTTTGCCGAGGCCGCAGGCCCCCAAGGCCAACTTCGTCACCCTGCTCGGCCGCGAGGCCGCGGCGGAGCGCGTGGCCATGCTGGTCACCCAGTGCCACGCCCACCTCGATGTTTTCGGACCCGCCGGCGCCTATCTTCGGGCGAGCGTGGATTTCGTGCTAGACCGACGCGCTTGAGTCCTCGATGAACGCCGGCTTATCCCGGCCCAGAGATCCGATGCCGCCGCATACGCCCCTGCTCGACACCGTCCATCTTCCGGCCGACACGCGCAAGCTGACGGCCGCCGAGCTTCGACAGCTTGCCGACGAAGTGCGCGCAGAGATGATCGACGCGGTGTCCACCACGGGCGGCCATCTCGGCTCGGGGCTTGGCGTGGTGGAGCTGACAGTGGCGCTGCACCACGTGTTCGACACCCCCAAGGACGTGCTGATCTGGGACGTCGGCCACCAGGTCTATCCGCACAAGATCATCACCGGCCGTCGCGACCGCATCCGGACGCTCCGCCAGGGGGGCGGCCTGTCCGGCTTCACCAAGCGGGCGGAGAGCGAGTACGATCCCTTCGGCGCCGCCCACGCCGCCACCTCCATCTCCGCGGCGCTGGGCTTCTGCGCCGCGCGCGACGCCAAGGGCGAGACCAACAAGGTGGTGGCCGTGATCGGCGACGGCTCCATGAGCGCGGGCATGGCCTACGAGGCCATGAACAACGCCGCCGAGACCACCAAGCAGCTCA
>CAXUEN010000398.1:0-2657 GCA_964249945.1 uncultured Caulobacteraceae bacterium
AAGTACGAGGTCTCCAAGGTGTTCGAGGGCGTGCTGCCGAACCTGGAGCGGCGCTGGAAGGAGACCGACAGCGCCTGGGTGCGCGAGGAGCTGGGGCGCTACCAGTCCGAGACGCCGTGCGAGGTCTGCCGGGGCGCGCGCCTGAAGCCCGAGGCGCTGGCGGTGAAGATCGGCGCCCGCAACATCTCGGAGGTGTCGGGCCTGTCGATCCGCGACGCCCGCGCCTGGTTCGAAGCGCTAGAACCGACGCTGACGCCGAAGCAGGCGGAGATCGCCCGGCGCATCCTGAAGGAGATCACCGACCGGCTGCGCTTCCTGGTGGAGGTGGGGCTGGACTACCTGTCCATGGCGCGGGCGTCGGGCACGCTGTCCGGCGGGGAGAGCCAGCGCATCCGGCTGGCCTCGCAGATCGGCTCGGGGCTGACGGGGGTGCTGTACGTGCTGGACGAGCCCTCCATCGGGCTGCACCAGCGGGACAACACGCGCCTGCTGAAGAGCCTGCGGGAGCTGCGCGACCTCGGCAACTCGGTGCTGGTCGTGGAGCACGACGAGGAGGCCATCCTCACCGCCGACCACGTCATCGACATGGGCCCTGCCGCCGGCGTCCACGGCGGCCACATCATCGCCGAGGGCAAGCCGGACGACATCAAGGCGAACCTGGACAGCATAACCGGCCAGTACCTGACCGGCGCGCGCGAGATCGCCATCCCGGAACAGCGCCGCAAGCGCAACCCGAAGAAGCTCATCACCATCCACGGCGCCCGGGGCAACAACCTGAAGAACGTGACAGGGGAGATTCCCGTCGGCCTGTTCACCTGCATCACCGGGGTGTCGGGCGGCGGCAAGTCCACCTTTACCATCGAGACGCTGTACAAGGCCGCCGCGCGGCGGCTGAACAACGCCTCGGACGCACCGGCGCCGCACGACAGGATCGACGGCCTGACTCAGTTCGACAAGGTCATCGACATCGACCAGAGCCCGATCGGACGCACGCCCAGGTCCAACCCCGCCACCTATACCGGCGCCTTCGGCCCGATCCGGGACTGGTTCTCAGGCCTGCCGGACGCCAAGGCGCGGGGCTACGGGCCGGGCCGTTTCAGCTTCAACGTCAAGGGCGGACGGTGCGAGGCCTGCCAGGGCGACGGGCTGATCAAGATCGAGATGCACTTCCTGCCCGACGTCTACGTCACCTGCGACGTCTGCAAGGGCCGGCGCTACAATCGCGAAACTCTGGAAATCCTCTATCGCGGCAAGTCGATCAGCGACGTGCTGGAGATGACGGTGGAGGAGGCGGCGGACTTCTTCAAGGTGGTCTCCTCCATCCGGGACAAGATGGAGACGCTGAAGCGGGTGGGCCTGGGCTACATCAAGGTCGGCCAGTCGGCCACCACGCTGTCGGGCGGGGAGGCCCAGCGGGTGAAGCTGTCCAAGGAACTGTCGCGGCGGGCTACGGGGCGCACCCTCTACATCCTGGACGAGCCCACCACGGGGCTGCACTTCGAGGATACCCGCAAGCTCCTGGAGGTGCTGCACGAGCTGGCCGACGCCGGCAACACGGTGGTGGTGATCGAGCACAACCTCGACGTCATCAAGACCGCCGACTGGCTGCTCGACTTCGGCCCCGAGGGCGGCGATGGCGGCGGCCTGGTCGTCGCGGAGGGCACGCCGGAGCAGGTGGCCAAGGACCCGGCGAGCTGGACGGGCAAGTACCTGGCCGAGGTGCTGGAGCGGCAGGAAGAACGCCGGCGCACCCGGGTCGCCAAGCTGGCCCAGCCTGCGAAACGTCCAAGAAAGCGCGTCCCGGCCTGAGCCGCTCGTCTCGGACGAGTTCGTGCGACATCCTCAGCGCTTGTCCCTTCGACACGGGTTGGCCACAATGAAGGCCGGATCGTGATCCGGAGACTTCGCCATGTTGTCCATCCTTCTGGGCGCCGCCGCCCTTGCCAGCGCCGCCCCGGCGACCCCAGCGACGGCGCCGGCCGCCAAGCCCAGGCCCGTGGCGGTCGCCACGGCGGTCGCGGCCTCGCCCGACGACGACAAGGTCATCTGCCATAGCGACCCGGACCTCGGCAGCCTGTTCGTGCACAAGACCTGCCTCACCAGGCGGCAGTGGGCCGACATGGCCGCAGACTCGAAGCGGGCCTTCGACGACGTGGCCCGCAAGACCGGCCAGTCCCTCTCCGGCAACTAGCAACAGCCGGTCAGGCGCTCTCTCGCCCGCCGCTAGCCGAGCGGCGGCAGCTCCGCGTAGGGCGAAAAGCCGTAGTGCTTCAGCCAGCGCGTGGCGCTGGCGAACATGTCGCGCAGGTCCGGCATGCCGTACTTCAGCATGGCAAGGCGGTCGATGCCGAAGCCGAAGGCGAAGCCCTGCCACTCGGCGGGGTCCAGGCCGCAGTTGGCCAGCACCTTGGGGTGCACCATGCCGCAGCCCACCACCTCCAGCCAGTCGCTCCCCTGCCCGATGCGGATTTGGCCGCCGGAGCGGTCGCACTGCACGTCCATCTCCGCCGAGGGCTCGGTGAAGGGGAAGTGGTGGGGACGGAAGCGCTTGGTGACGCCGGCGGTCTCGAAGAAGCGGGCCACGAAGGTGTCCAGCGTCCATTTCAGGTGGCCCATGTGGATGGCGCGGTCGATCACCAGCCCCTCCATCTGGTGGA
>CAXUEN010000399.1:0-2649 GCA_964249945.1 uncultured Caulobacteraceae bacterium
GCGAGAAGCCGTCCGCCACGGGCCGGCCGGCCGTTCGCGAGGCCAGCGGGGCGGGACCGTTTGAGCCGTTGACCTTCATGCCTGCGCGCCCGCGACCGGGCCCTCGAACACCTTGGGGCGACTCTTGCCGTTGATGATGTGGATAGGGTTAACGCGCCCGGCAGCATTTGCCCGCCGGCCCGCAAGTGGGACTCCGGCCGCCGCGCTTCGGCCCTGACGGGTGAAGGAAAGTCCCGTCGGCTCGCCCTGGCACGCCGGTCGCAAGGGAGCGCAGGGGCCGTCGCGGCCCGACGTGCGTAGGCTTGGGAGTAGGTCGGGAATGTCGATATCCAGCCGGCTGGCGGCGATCCTGCTGGGCCTCGCCGCAGCGCTCGGCGCGTTCGATGCGCCCGCAGGCGCCACCTCGCGCATCAAGGACGTGGTCTCCTTCGAAGGCGTGCGGGAGAACAAGCTGGTGGGCTACGGCCTGGTGGTGGGCCTGAACGGCACCGGCGACAGCCTGCGCAACGCGCCGTTCACCCAGCAGAGCCTGCAGTCGATGCTGGAGCGGCTGGGCGTGAACACCCGCAACACCACCAACATCGACACCAAGGACGTGGCCGCGGTGATGGTCACCGCCAGCCTGCCGGCCTTCTCCGCCTCCGGCGCCCAGATCGATGTGACGGTCTCCGCCATGGGCGACTCCAAGAGCCTGCTGGGCGGCACGCTCCTGGTCACGCCCCTGCTCGGGGCGGACGGGGAGGTCTATGCGGTGGCGCAGGGGACGGTGCAGACCGGGGCCATCTCGGCGTCGGGCGCGTCCGGCTCCTCCATCACCCGGGGCGTGCCGACGTCGGGGCGCATCGCCTCGGGCGCGTCGGTGGAGCGGGAGATCGGTTTCGACTTCTCCAAGATGGCCAGCCTTCGGCTCACCCTGCACAATCCGGACTTCACCACCTCCGAGCGGATCGCCAAGGCGGTGAACACGCGCTTCCCGGGCGCAGCCAGCGCCGACAACCCAACCATCGTCACCCTGACCCCGCCCAAGGGCCAGAACATCGTCAACTTCGTCACCTCGGTGGAGCAGCTGGAGGTCGATCCCGACGTACCGGCCAAGGTGGTGATCGACGAGGTGAACGGGGTGGTGGTGATGGGCGACGACGTGCGCATCTCAACCGTGGCGATCGCGCAAGGCAACCTGACCATCTCGGTCACCGAGACGCCCCAGGTCAGCCAGCCCGCACCGCTCAGCCAGGGGACTACCACCGTGGTTCCCCAGAGCCAAGTCGGCTTCAACGAGCAGAAGGGCCGCCACCTGATCATGCTGCGCTCGGGCGCGTCGCTCGCGACCCTGGTGAAGGGGCTGAACACGCTCGGCGTCACGCCCCGGGACATGATCTCGATCCTTCAGGCCATAAAGACCGCCGGCGCCCTGCAGGCCGACATCGAGGTGATGTGATGAACGTGACCGCCGCCTACGCCAGCGCCGGCGCCCCGGGTGCTGCTTCCGGCCCGACCCTTCGCACCGCCACGCCGGCCCAGCGCGCCCGGGTGGAGAAGACGGCGCAGAGCTTCGAGGCCTCCTTCCTGTCCTCCATGTTCGGCCAGATGTTCGAGGGGACGGATGTGTCGGAGCCCTTTGGTGGGGGCGCGGGCGAGTCCGCCTTCCGATCCTTCATGACCGACGCCATGGGCAAGTCGATGGCCAGCCACGGCGGCATCGGGCTGGCGAGCTCGGTCGCCGCCGAGATGCTGAAGATGCAGGGGCTGAGCTGATGACCCTGGCCCCCTCCAACCCTGGCGACCATGTCGACCAGCTGGTGGCGCTGACCGAGCGGCTGTCGGCGCTCCTGGCCGAGCAGACCCGGCTGTTCGAGGCCCGCCGTCCCCAGGACGCCGCAGGCCTGACCGCCCGGTCCGCCGAACTCGCCACCCTCTACCGGCGCGAGTCGGCGCGGCTGAAGGCCGATTCCCGCATGATCGCGGGCGCCCCCTCTGCCAAACGCCAGCGGTTGATCGAGGCGACGCGCGCCTTCGACAAGGTGCTGGCCCGGCACGGCCGCTCCGTCCACGCCGCCAAGACCGTGACGGAAGGCCTGATCCAGGCCGTCGCCCAGGAGGTGGCGCGCCGTCGCACGCCCGCGGCCGGCTACGGCCCCCGCGCCCGGGCGCTGTCGGGCGACGGCTCGGCCATCACCTTGAACCGGCGGGCGTGAACGGCTGGCGGTCTAGGATCAGGGTGGTCTGCACGCCGCCGCCGTTTAGCGCCCACTCCACCCGCCACCCGTCCGGTCCCGGCCAGGCCTGGTAGGGGGCGGTGAGCGCCACCGGCGGCTCCAGCGTCACCTGCCGCGCCGGTGCGGCGTCGGGCGCGTGTACCTGCAGCCGGTGCACGCCCATGGCCAGCCGGCGGTTCGCGGCTAGCAGGGCGTAGCGTCCCCCGCCATCCGCCTGGCCCACGGCCGCGGGCGCGCCGTCCACCAGCAGGGTGAGCAGGGCGCGCGGCGGGGCGGAGCCGGCCACGGCGATGAACCCGCTGGGGTCGTAGTCCACCGACGCGATCCCCTTCACGCCGCCTCGGCCCAGCGGCTTGGCGGCGTAGCCCGCCCGCACCGTGACCGCCGGGCTCACCGCGCCCGGCGCGGTGATCAGGGCGCCCTCGGCATGCAC
>CAXUEN010000400.1:0-2646 GCA_964249945.1 uncultured Caulobacteraceae bacterium
CCCCTGGTGCGGCTGGAGAGGTGCGCTGTCGGCTATGACGCTCGGGCGATCCTGCGGAACCTCACCCTTCGCCTCGACGTGGACGACCGCATCGGCCTGCTGGGCGTGAATGGCGCGGGCAAGTCGACCTTCGCCAAACTGCTGGCCGAGGCGCTGACGCCCATGGCGGGCGAGCTGGCGCGCCAACCGCGCATGCGGGTCGGCTGGTTCAACCAGCATCAGATCGAGGCCATGGACCCTGAGGACACGCCGCTGGACATGATCCGGCGCGCGCTTCCCGAGGAAACCGAACCGCGGCGCCGCTCGAAGCTCGCGCAGTTCGGCATCACCTCGGAGAAGATGGAGACCACCGCGGAGAACCTCTCCGGCGGCGAGCGGGCGCGGCTGCTGCTGCACCTGGTGGCCATGAGAGCGCCCCACCTGCTGATCCTGGACGAGCCCACCAACCACCTGGACATCGACAGCCGCCGCGCCCTGATGGAGGCCCTAAACGGCTACGAGGGCGCGGTGCTGCTGATCACCCATGACCGCTCGCTGATGGAGCTGGTGGCCGACCGGCTATGGCTGGCGGCCGACGGGACCATCGCGCCCTTCGAGGGCGACATGGAGGACTACGTCAAGCTGGTGCTCGACCGCGCGAAGACGGTGGCGCGGGAGCAGACCAGCGCGGCCCCGGCCGCCAACTCGGCCAAGGACGCCCGCAAGGCCTCGGCCAGCGCCAGGGCGCAGGCGGCGCCGCTGAAGCGGGCGATGGAAGCCGCGGAGAAGCGGATGGATACGCTGACGGGAAAGATCTCGGAGCTGGACGGGGCGCTATCGGACCCGGCGCTGTTCACCCGCGATCCGGCGCGGGCGGTGACGCTGGGCAAGGCGCGGGCGGAGGCGGCGGACCAGCTTGGGGCGGCTGAGATGGCGTGGATAGAGGCGGCGGAAGCTTATGAAGCGGCAAAGGCCGACGCAGGCGTCTAGATGCTCCCCCGCTGGGGGAGCTGTCGGCGCAGCCGACTGATGGGCCCGACGCGAAGCGGCGACGCTGCCCCCTCCACCAGCTTTGCTGGTGCCCCTCCTCCAAGAGGGGAGGATCAAGACGATCGCCTCTCACCCCTTCTCGCGCATCAGCCGCGCCTTGTCTCTCTGCCAGTCGCGGTCGGCCTCAGCCTCCCGCTTGTCGTGGGTCTTCTTCCCTTTGGCGACGGCCAGCTCCAGCTTGGCCAGACCCTTGTCGTTCCAGTAGAGGCGCATGGGGATGAGCGTGCGCCCCTCGCGGTTCACCGAGCCCAGCAGCCGGTCGATTTGGCGGCGGTGCATCAGGAGCTTCCGCGGCCGGCGCGGCTCATGGTTGAAGCGCGAGGCGGCGGCGTATTCGGGGATGTAGGCGTTGACCAGGATCAGCTCGCGTCCTTCGACCGCCGCATACGACTCCGCCACGTTGGCGCGGCCGAGGCGGAGCGACTTCACCTCGGAGCCGGTGAGCGACAGGCCCGCCTCCAGCGTCTCCTCGATGAAGTAGTCGTAGCGGGCGCGGCGGTTCTCCGCGATGAGCTTCTGGGTGGACAGCGGGGGCTTGGTCACGGCGTCACCCCAGCCTCGGTCATGGCGTCTCGCACGGTCGCCTGTGCATCCTCGCTGCAGGGCGTGAGCGGCAGGCGCACCTCGCCGGTGCAGAGGCCGAGCCGGGACAGGGCCCACTTGGTCGGGGCGGGCGAGGCGTCGGCGAACAGGCCCTTGTGCAGCCGCACCAGCCTGTCCTGCCAGCGCAACGCAGCGGCGCAATCGCCCGCCAGCGCGGCGCGCATAAAGGCGACGCACGCCTCCGGCGCCACGTTGGACGTCACCGAGATGCAGCCGTGGCCGCCATGGGCGATGTAGCCGAGGGCCGTGGGATCGTCGCCGGAAAGCATGACGAAGTCCTCCCCGCACATCTTCCGCATAAGGCTGGCGCGCACGAGATCGCCCGTCGCGTCCTTCACGCCCACGATGTTGGGAAGCTTCGCCAGCCGCGCCAGGGTCTCGTTGGAGATGTCGGACGCGGTGCGGCTCGGCACGTTATAGACCAAGATGGGGATTTGCACCGCGTCGTTCAGCGCCGCGTAGTGGGCGTAGACGCCCTCCTGGCTCGGTCGGTTGTAGTAGGGGGTGACCACGAGCGCGGCGTCCGCGCCGACCGTCTTGGCATGGCGGGCCAGCTCGATCGCCTCGGCCGTGCAGTTAGAGCCGCAGCCGGCGATCACCGCGGCGCGCCCGGCCACGGTCTCCACGCACAGCTCCACCACCCGGCGGTGCTCGTCGTGGTTCAGGGTCGCGGTCTCGCCGGTGGTCCCGACGGGTCCGACCCCGTCTACGCCGGCCGCCACCTGCCGCTCCACGAGCGCTACGAAGGCGTCCTCGTCCAGCGCGCCGTCGCGGAACGGAGTGACCAGGGCGGTGACGACGCCCTTGAACAGCGGCTGGGGCATAGGTGATCGGGCATCCTGCGCCGCGCGGCATGACTCGGCCGCGAAGGCGCATGCTGGAGAACATGCTTAACGGTGTGACAACACCACCCTGAGATTATCCGTCCTAAGTGCTTGCCCGCAACAGCGGTCTCACGCAGGACAAGCCTTGCGGCCGAGCTTGGCGGCCAGAGGCGCCTGGGCCACATGGTCT
>CAXUEN010000401.1:0-2593 GCA_964249945.1 uncultured Caulobacteraceae bacterium
CCGGTCGCCCAGGAACTCCAGCCGCTCGTTGTTGGCGGCGCCGGGAGTGCGGTCGCCGACGCTGCCGTGGGTCAGGGCGTGCTCCAGCAGGGCCGGATCGCGGAACGTCCAGCCCAGCTGCACCTGCAGCTCGGCGACGGCGGCGGCGCGCCGGTCCACATGCGTCATCAGCCCAGCAGGTGGAAGAAGCGGCCCCAGCGGGCGTCGGTGAACCAGGTCCAGGGCTTCAGCAGCGACACGCCGGGCTTCCAGGAGAACAGGATGATATCGGCGCGCCCCTCCAGATCGTCCAAGGGCACGAAGCCGACGCCGAGGTCAGAGGAGACGAAGCGGTCTGTGTCGCGGTTCCAGGGGCAGCTTGAGGCGCCGGGCGGTATGTCGCCCGGGTCGAAGCGGCTGTCTTCGGAATTGTCGCGGTTGTCGCCCATCATGAAGTAGCAGTTCGGCGGCACGACATAGACGCCGGTGTTGTCGGCCGGCCCGTCCGGGCCGTAGCTGTTGACGACGTAGCTCTTGCCGCTGGCCAGCGTCTCGCGGAAGCGGGCCACGGGGAATTCGCCCCCAAAGGCGGTCTGGTCGGTGCCGGGCGCGATGGCCTGGCGCGGGATCGGGCGGCCGTTCACCGAGACCGCGCCGTGGATCACCTGGATGCGGTCGCCCGGCAGGCCGACCAGGCGCTTGATGTAGTCGGTCTTGCCGTCGTCGCGGGGCAGCTTGAAGACAATGATGTCGCCGCGATGGGGCTGCTGGCCCAGCAGGCGGCCATGGCCGATGGGGGGGCTTAGCGGGATGGAATGACGGCTCCAGCCATAGGCGAACTTGGAGACGATGATGTAGTCGCCCTTCAGCAGGGCGGGCTCCATGGACTCCGAGGGGATGGTGAAGGGCTGGAACAGCACCACCCGCAGCACGAAGGCGATGAGCAGGGCGTAGAAGACCGTCTTGCCGAGTTCGATCAGCTCGTGCGCGGCGCCGCCCGATTTCGTCTTGGCCACGCGTGAGGACTCCTTCGGCTCACCCGAGGCCGCGTCGGCGGCGGAAGTGTCGGGGGTTGCGGTCATGGAGGTGCGGGCTCGGCGAAGCGGTCGATCGTTCCGCGACCGGTCTGCCTGCCTAAAGCGTCCACAGCATGGCGGCAAGGGTCGGGCGCGTTCCGCGCTCCCATGTAGCGGCGAGCGTCACACGTGGGAGGCCCCCTCCACCATGCTGCGCATGGTCCTCCCCTCCCCAGGGGGAGGATCGAGCGCCGTTCCTGATCCTCTCTTTATTGGGGCAAGTGGCCGCGAAGCGGACGAAGGGGGCCTTGCCGCCGCGGAACGGTCAGAACAGCGGCGCCAGCGCCGCCCGCGCCGTCTCGCCCAGATCCGGCCGCTTCAGCGCCAGCGCCACGTTGGCGCGGAGCCAGCCGATCTTGTCGCCGCAGTCGTAGGTCGCTCCCTCGTATTCCAGCGCATAGAAGGCCTGCTCGCGCATCAGGATGGCCATGGCGTCGGTGAGCTGGATCTCGCCCCCGGCCCCGCGCTCCACCGTTTCCAGCACCCCGAAGATCGCGGGGTCGAGCACGTAGCGGCCGGAGATGAACAGGTTGGAGGGCTCTGTCCCCGGCGCGGGCTTCTCCACCATGCCGGTCATGCGGTTCAACCGGCCATCCTGCCCCTCGAGCGCCACGACGCCATACTGGTGCGCGAGACCTGGGGGGCAGGGCTCCACCACGATGATGTTGCCGCCGCCGGTCTGCTCGTGGGCCGAGATGGCCTGGGCTGTGGCGGTGGGCGTCGCGTCCATGATCATGTCGGGGAGCAGCACGGCGAAGGGCTCGTCGCCGATGATGTCGCGGGCGCACCAGACGGCGTGGCCCAGGCCCTTGGGCTCCATCTGGCGGACATAGCTGATCTCGCCGGCGGTGGGCAGGTCGGCCATCAGCTCGTCCAGGATGGCGGTCTTCTTCTTGGCCGTGAGGGTGGCTTCAAGTTCGACGTGGTGGTCGAAATAGTCCTCCATGGCCCCCTTGCCGCGGCCGGTGACCAGGACGAAGTGCTCGATCCCCGCAGCGCGGGCCTCGGCCAGGACGTGGTGGATCAGCGGGCGGTCGACCACCGTCAGCATCTCCTTGGGCACCGTCTTGGCGGCGGGCAGCATGCGGGTGCCGAGGCCCGCCACGGGCAGCACGGCTTTGCGGACGCGTTTCATTGACTCTCCGTCGTACGGGCGGGGGCGGCTGTCGCTAGGAATTGTTGGGTGCGCTGCTACTCGACGGTGACGGACTTGGCCAGATTGCGCGGCTGGTCGACGTCCAGCCCCTTCAGCACGCCCACATGGTAGGCCAGCAGCTGGATCGCCGGGGCGAACACCAGCGGCGCCACCAGTGGGTCGCAGGCCGGGGCCAGCAGGGTGCGCATCGACCCCGAGGCATGACGCGCGCCTTCGGCGTCGGTGATCAGCACGATGGGGCCGCCGCGGGCGGCGACCTCCTGCATGTTGGACACGGTCTTCTCGAACAGGGCGTCGGAGGGGGCGATGACGATCACCGGCGTCGCTTCGTCCACCAGGGCGATGGGGCCGTGCTTCAGCTCGCCGGCGGCGTAGCCCTCGG
>CAXUEN010000402.1:0-2588 GCA_964249945.1 uncultured Caulobacteraceae bacterium
ATGTAGGGCGGCAGCGGCATGGTCCCCTCCCTCGCCACCGCCGCGTCGAGCGCCGCGCCCTGCAGGTCGAAGGCCAGCTCCACCTCGCCGCCGTCGCCCTTGCCCGCCAGCCGCGCGATCAGCTGCTCCCCCAGGACCACGCGGTCGCCGGGCTGCAGCCGCTTGCCGGGACGCATGAAGGCGCTCCAACGACCGGGGGCGAGGCGGCGGTGCAGGGTGGCCTCGACCCGCACCCGCGACCCGTCGCGCTCCCGCACCCCCGACAGGCGCGCCGGGATCACCCGGGTGTCGTTGAACACCAGCACGTCGCCGGGCGCGAGCAGGCCAGGCAGGTCGCGCACGACGTGGTCGCTGACCCAGCCCTCGGCGTCCACCTGCATCAGCCGGGCGCGATCGCGCGGTTCGGCCGGGCGGAGCGCGATCCGCTCCGCCGGCAGGTCGAAGTCGAAGTCAGAAAGGGTGAGCGGCGGCGGCTCGAGGGTTGCAGGCATCGGCATCAGGCCCGCGCACTCGTCACACCGGGGCGCTCCGGTCAAGCAAGGCGTGCGGTCTGGTCCCGGAACAGGCGCGCTGGCTCAACGGTTTTCTTTTTAGATATCTTAATTTGGACCCGACGCCTGAGCGCCGGGACGGCCCTGAGGAGATCGCAGATGAGCACGCCGAGCCAAGGCTCCGGGATCAGCAACGGTCCGAACAGCCGCCCGCTGGACGACACGGTGGCCCAGACCGGTCCGGGCATCCCCGACGATGCGGCCTCGCCCGGCTACGACCCGGAAGCCGACACCGAGCGGGAGCGGGAGGCCGAGACTCACCCACTCTCCGCCGAGGCGCTGTTCCGCAAGGTCTGAACGGCGGCGGGCTCAGGCCTGCACCGCCGCTGCTTCCGCCTCGCCTGTGACCCGGGCGCGGGCGGAGCCTCAGGCCGGCGGCCAGTCCGGACGGGCCAGGCCCAGGTGGGCGCGGACATCGGCCGGCGTCATGCCCGCCCCGCGCAGCGACTGAAGCGAGGGCGCGCCGTCGCGCTTGGCCAAGCGCCGGCCGTCCGGCCCGCGCAGGAGCCGGTGGTGGCGATAGCGGGGCGTCGGCAGGCCGAGCAGGGCCTGCAGCAGCCGCTGGACGTGGGTGGCGGCGAACAGGTCCGCGCCCCGCACGACCTCGCTCACCCCCTGCAGGGCGTCGTCCACCACCACCGCCAGATGGTAGGCGACGCCGACGTCCTTGCGCGCCAGGATCACGTCGCCTTCGCGGGTCGGGTCGACGGGGATCGCTCCGCGCTCGCCGCCGGGGCCCTCGCCGGCTTCACGGAAGCGCAGCCTGTCGAAGCCACCGAGCACGGCATGCGCCCGCTCCAGCGATAGCCGCCAAGCGAACGGCCGCTGCTGGGCAAGCAGCGCCGCCTCCGCGTCCGTCGGCAGGGCGGCGCCTCGGAACACCGTCCCGTACTCGCCGGGCCCGTGCGGGGCCGAGGCGATGGCGTCCAGCACCTCGCGCCGGGTGCGAAAGCAGCGGTAGAGCAGCCCCCGGTCGCGGAGTGTGGCCAGGGCGGCCTCGTAGTCGGCCATGTGCTGGGACTGGCGGCGCACCGGCTGCGGCCAGGAGAGGCCGAGCCAGGCCAGGTCGTCCTGGATCGCCGCCTCGAAGGCGGGGCGGCAGCGGGTGGCGTCAATGTCCTCAATGCGCAGCAGGCACTTCCCACCGGCCGCCCGGGCGATATCGAAGGCGGTTAGGGCGGAGAAGGCGTGGCCGAGGTGCAGCAGGCCGGTGGGAGACGGCGCGAACCGGGTGACGTAGGGGGCCACCTAAGATCCTCCCCCAGTGGAAGAGGGAGACCAGGCGCAGCCTGACGGAGGGGGCTGCGCTGCGGCGTCAAACGGGGCGAACCCCCTCAGTAGGCTTCGCCGACAGCTCCCCCGGAGGGGAAGCATCCTAACGCGGGGCGAGGATCATGATCATCTGCTTGCCTTCCATGCGGGGCTCGTACTCGACCTTGGCGACCGGTTCAAACTCCGCCTTCACCTTCTGCAGCAGCTTCATGCCCAATTCCGGGTGCGCCAGCTCCCGCCCGCGGAAGCGCAGGGTGACCTTGACCTTGTCGCCCTCCTCGAAGAAGCCGTGCATGGCCTTGGCCTTCACGTCGTAGTCGTGGGTGTCGATGTTGGGGCGGAGCTTGATCTCCTTGATCTCGACGACCTTCTGGCGCTTGCGCGCGGCGTTCTTCTTCTTCTGCTCCTCGAACTTGTACTTGCCGTAATCGAGGATCTTGCAGACGGGCGGATCGGAGTTGGGCGACACCTCCACCAAGTCCAGCCCGGCCTCCACAGCGGCCTCGATCGCGGACGAGGTGGGCATGATCCCCTGCTTCTCGCCGTTGTGATCGATCAGGAGCACCTTCGGGACGCGGATATCCTCGTTGATGCGGGGTCCGTCGTTGCGGACCGGGGCGGCTTGCATGGGGCGGCGAATAGGCTGGGTCTCCTCGACCGTTAATCCAAGAATTTACGTGTCGGAGGCCTTACACGCCAACCTCACGCGACCTGAGAATATGGACAAGTCGGGGCCTTTGATCAAGGCGGCCCGCTCAGCGGGCG
>CAXUEN010000403.1:0-2568 GCA_964249945.1 uncultured Caulobacteraceae bacterium
CCCATGGAGGGGGAAGGGGGCAGGTCAGACTGGCCGGATCACCTGCGCAGAGAAACGCTCCATCTCCTCCAGCTGCGGGCTCATCTGCAGCAGCAGCAGGTCAAGCCCCGCGGCCTCGAACTCGGCCACCCGGGCGCGGACCTTGTCCGGCGTGCCCACCAGGCCCGGACGCAGGCCGCGGTTGGAGACGCTATACTCCTTCACCTTCAGCTCGCGCTCCAGCTCGGTGCCCGAGAGCCACTGCTGGAAGTTGGCGAAGCCGGGGGCGTGGGGGTCGAGGGTGGTGATGCGCTCCACCTCGGCCTGAGCCTCGTCATCGGTATCGCGCACGATGGCGTAGGCGGCCATGCCGTAGGTCATGGGGCCGAGATCCAGGCGCTCGCGGCGGGCGCGCATGTCGGCGATCTTGTCGGCGATGATGGCGGGCTCGTCGCCGTGCATGACGTAGGCGTCGCAGCGCTCGGCGATCATGGACTTGGCCGCCTCGGACTCTCCGCCAGCGTAGATCACCGGGCGCGGCGAGGCCACGGGCTTGGGCTCGCAGATGGCGTCCTTCAGCTGGTAGCGGGGGCCGTCGTGGGTGAAGGGCGTGTGGCTCCACAGGCCGCCCACCACGTCCAGCCACTCGGCGGTGCGGCCGTAGCGGTCGTCGTGCTGGTCGAACTGCAGCCCGTACTGGGTCGCCTCGTCGGCCCACCAGGAGGAGACGACGTTGAGCGCCAGCCGGCCGCCGGAGATGTTGTCGATGTTGGCGGCCTGTTTGGCGAACAGGGCGGGGTGGTGGAAGTTGGGGCGCACGGCCACCATCAGCTCCAGCCGCTCGGTGACCGCCGCCAGCGCTGCGGCGGTGGACCAGGCGTCCAGCGCCGGCTGGTCGGTCCCCTTGATGTCGTTCAGGTTCAGCTCGGCGATCAGGGTCAGATCGTAGCCGATCCGCTCGGCCCGCTGGCAGAGGCGGCGGGTGTAGTCCCAGCTGGCCGTCATGCCCTCGTCGGGCACGTTGCGCAGCCAGCCGCCGAAGACGGGAGCCCAGAAGCCGTATCTCACAGAGTGTCCTTCGCCCTTATGCGGCGAGCTTACGCGCCAGGCCGATCTCGCGTTCCAGCAGGTCAACCAGCGTCTCGTGCGGGTCGTAGCCCAGCACGGCGTGCGGATCGGCCACGAAGTTGGAGAGCGCGTTCAGGTCGTAGAAGCGGGGCGTCCCGTCGCGTTCGTCCACCATGTACTCGATCCCGCCCACGTCCAGGTGGGCGGCCTGGGCGACGGCTTCCACCGCCCTGACGATTTCGGGAGCCGGCTCGAAGGGGCTGATGGTGATGGATGGCCCGCCCCCCGCTTGCCGATCGGCCATGCACACGTCGGCGGGGCAGAGGTCGAAGGTCGAGCCGGCCCCGTCCAGGGTGATGGCGTAGAGGAAGCGGCCGCCCAGCGTCTCGCAGCGGATCACCCGGCCGCCCTCCGCCGGCACGTACTCCTGCACCAGGGTCACGCCGTTCAGGCCTGCTGGCGTGCCCTGCTCGGCGGCGAAAGCGGTGAGGTCCTCCAGCGTGTCGTAGCGGGCCATCCCGGCGCCGGAGCCGCCGATGTCGCCCTTGACCATGACCGGGAAGCGCAGCTGTGCGGCCGCCGCCGCCACGTCGGCGAAGCGATGCACCACGCGGGTGGCGGGGACCGCCAGCCCGAGGCTGCGGAACAGCGACAGCTGGCGCGCCTTGGAGGTGTCGACGGCCAGGGCCGCACTGCCGTTGACCACGCGGGCGCCCCGGTGCTCGAAGTGCGCCATCAGGGCGATGGTGTAGAAGATGGCGTGCTCGTCCTGGCGCAGGAAGGCGCTCATGGCCAGCCGGTTGAACACTACGGGCGCGGGCAGGGCGGACTCGGCGGGGTCGAAGCTATGGTCCTGCAGGGTGTGGGCGACATAGTCGACGCCGCGCCGGTCCAGCTCGGCGAACAGCGGCGCGAACCACTGCGGGTGTTCGTAGTAGATGGCGAGGTCGGCCATCCTAGTGGTGGGTCTTTGTCAGGAGCGGCTGCAGCGCGGTGTCGAACAGGGCGATGTCGGGTTCATGGCCGTGCTCGTCGAGCTTGGTCCCGTTGATGATGAAGGTCGGCGTGCTGTCGATCTTGGCGACATCGGTGGCGTACTTCACCCGGGCGTTCAGCGCGTCGATGTTGGCCTTGTCGTCGATGCAGGCGTCCATCTGCTTCTCGTCCAGCCCGTTCTCCTTGGCGATGCGCACGAAGACCGACTTGGGATCGTTGCTGGAGAAGATTTCCGGCTGGGCGCGGTAGATGGCCTCCACGACGGGGAAGTAGCGGGCTTGGCCGGCGCAGCGGGCGAGCATGAAGCCGGCGGCGGCGACCTGGACCATGTCGGGGCTGCCCACCAGCATCTCGTGCAGCTCGAAACGCACCTTGCCGGCGTCGACGTACTTGGCCTTCAACGCCGGGAACACCGTAGCGTCGAAGCGGGCGCAGTGGGGGCAGGCGACCGAGGCGTACTCGGCGATGGTCACCTTGGCGCCGGGCGAGCCCATGACGTAGGCCGGGGCGGTGAAGGGCTGGGGC
>CAXUEN010000404.1:0-2567 GCA_964249945.1 uncultured Caulobacteraceae bacterium
GCCCAGGTGCAGCCCCGCCAGGCTGGTGATCGCGCCGGACGTCCCGATCGGGTGGCCCCGACCGGCGGTGAAGATCGGCCGCAGGTGGTCGGCGTGAGGAAAGGCGGCGATGTGGGCCTTCATCGCCTCCACCATCTGGCGGAACCAGGCGGCGGTGGCGGGCGCGGTCTCCGGATACTGCTCGGCCAGGGTGACCACGCCGACCGGCACCGAGAGCCAGGCGCGGATCGGCAGCCGGTCGGGCCGGATCCGGTCGCCTTGGCGGCGGAGCGCCCCGTCGCGCAGGTCCACCCAGGAGAGTTCGGTGGAACCGCCGCCCACGTCCACGACCAGGGCCGCCGCCGCGCTGTGGTCGATCAGGTTCAGACAGCCGACCACCGACAGCTGCGCCTCCTCGCGCGGCGTGATGATCTCCAGCTGCAGGCCCGTGCGCCGCTGAACCTCGGCGATGAAGGCCTCGCCGTTGGCGGCCTGGCGGCAGGCCTGGGTGGCCACGGCGCGGATCGTGGAGACGCCCCGCCGGGCGATCTTCTCGGAGCAGATCGTCAGCGCGTCGAGGGTGCGCTGCATGGCCGCCTCGTCCAGCCGTCCGGTCTGGGACAGGCCGTGGCCAAGACGCACGATGCGGGAAAAGGCTTCCACGATCCTGAACCCCCGCCCGGCCGGCGTGGCGATCAGCAGGCGGCAGTTGTTGGTGCCGAGGTCCAGGGCGGCGTAGCAGGGTGCATCCCGCCGGGGCGGACGGCCCCTTGGTCGCTGGCTCGCTGCCGCCTCTGACATCACCTCTCCCGCCGGACCGCCGGGCCCGGCTCGCTCAAGGCGCGACTGTAACAAACCTGGACCCCGGCGCGAGCCTGAAGTTCGCGCTCGCCTCATCCATCAGGCTGTTCATCATTCAGTCACCATGTTTGTCGGATGCTGACCTCATGGACGTGCGCACCGCGAAGTTCAGCCTGGGCCAGGTCGTCAAGCACCGCCTTTTTCCCTTCCGTGGCGTCATCTACGACGTCGATCCGGCATTCGCGAACACCGAGGAATGGTGGCTCTCGATCCCGGAGGACGTGCGGCCGGACAAGGACCAGCCCTTCTACCACCTGCTCGCCGAGAACGCGCAGAGCTGCTACGTCGCCTACGTCTCCGAACAGAACCTGCTACTGGACCCCAGCGGCGAGCCGGTGGGCCATCCCGGCGCCGGCGAGATGTTCGCCCAGTTCGCCGATGGGGAGTACCGGTTGCGCCAACACGCAACCCACTGAGACGACGGATCAGGGGACGACAGGTTTCGGGCGACGCTGCGTCGCCATCGGGGCCTGCGCGCGTTAGGCTGTCCACATGGCGGCTTCAGGCGAGCATCGAACATGAGCCCGGACGGCTTTAGCGGCGGTCCGCCGCCCCAGGCGGCGGCGGACTGGACCATCCCCCAGGGCTGGAGCGCCTACACGGCGGAGGCGCACCGCACCTGGCTGACCCTCTATGACCGGCAGCTCGGCGTGCTGCCGGGTCGCGCCTGCGACGCCTTCCTGCACGGTCTCGAGGCGCTCGACCTGCGAGGCGAGGGCGTCCCGGACTTCACCGTGATCAGTGCGCGGCTGCAGGCGCTGACGGGCTGGTCGGTGGTGGCGGTGCCGGGCCTGATCCCCGACGACGTCTTCTTCGACCACCTGGCGAACCGGCGCTTCCCTGCCGGCAACTTCATCAGGAAGCCGCACGAGCTGGACTATCTGCAGGAGCCGGACGTTTTCCACGACGTGTTCGGCCACGTACCCATGCTGACCGACCCCGTCTTCGCCGACTACATGGCCGCCTACGGCCGGGGCGGCGCGCGGGCGCTGCAGCTCGGGCGGCTGCACAACCTGGCGCGGCTCTACTGGTACACGGTGGAGTTCGGGCTGATGCAGTCGCCTTCGGGCCTGCGCATCTACGGCGCCGGCATCGTCTCCTCCCGCGCTGAATCGGTGTTCAGCCTGGAGGACGGCTCGCCCAACCGCGTCGCCTTCGACCTGGAGCGGGTGATGCGCACGCCCTACCGCATCGACGACTTCCAGCAGACCTACTTTGTGATCCCTTCCCTGGACGAGCTGCTGGAGGTGACCCAGCGCGATTTCGCCGCCCTGTACGCCCGCCTGGCGGACGCGCCCGACATCGCCATCACCGCCATCGAACCGGACGATCGCGTCGTCACCCGCGGCCACCAGGCCTACGCCGCCAGCCGAGCGCCTGCACAGCTGGTATGAGGGCGTGAGCGGCTCGCTTCACGGGCCGATCTCGCGATCTAAGCCTCCCCGTCGCGCCGCCAGCGCCTAAGTAGGGCGCGTGGACCACACCCGATTCGTCAGCACCGTCGGCGCGGACACCGGCTCGATCGAGCCAACCGTCGCGCCGCCCGTCGAGCGGCCGCGCGCCCAGGCGCCGCCGGCCCGCTCCGGCTTCGCCGCCAACGCCGTGCCGCTGGCGGTGGCCAGCGCGCTGTTTATGGAGTTCATCGACTCCACCGCGCTGTCCACCGCTCTTCCGACCCTGGCGCGGGCCTTCCACACCGATCCCGTCCACCTGAAGCTGGGCCTGAC
>CAXUEN010000405.1:0-853 GCA_964249945.1 uncultured Caulobacteraceae bacterium
TCGACGACCAGGGCAGGGTCAACGGCGGCCCGGCCCTCGCCGGCCTGCCGGTCGACCGCGAGGCCTACGAGCTGGCCCTGCGCGCGGCGGGGACCGACACCTACCGCTCCGGCTATCTGCCCTACAACATCGAGGACGGCTTCGAGCAGGTGGTCAAGGACCTGGCCTACTGGCGGGTGGAGACCGCGGCCCTGAGGCACGTCGCCGGCCCGGCCGACCAGGCCTGGATCGCGCGGGACCTGCGCACGCGCGAGGCGCTGACCCTGCGCGACATCGGCTACTGGGCGCACTTCGTCGGCGACGCCAGCCAGCCCCTGCACGTCAGCGTGCACCACAACGGCTGGGGCGCCTATCCGAACCCGCACGGCTACACCGACGACAAGCTGCACGGCCCCTTCGAGGGCGAGCTGGTGCACGACCACCTGACCCTGGCGGGGGTGGAGGCCGCCATGCCGGCCCTGCGGCCCTGCGACCCCATCGCCGCCTGCACCCTCGCCTACCTGTCCGCCACCCACGCCGAGGTCGAGCCCCTCTACGCCCTGTGGGGGGCGGGCGACGTGGTCCGGGCCGACGCCCAGGCCGTCGCCTTCGCCAACACCCGGGTCGCAGCCGGCGCTGCGGAGCTGCGCGACATGGTCGTCGCGGCCTGGCGGGCGAGCGGGGACGCCTCGGTCGGCTACCGGCCCGAGGTCAGCGTCAAGGCGGCGGAGGCTGGCCAGCCGGTCCCGATGGCCGCGCTGACGGGGAGCGACTGAGGTGCCGCCGCCCGACGCGTCGCTGCAGTTCGGCGTCCGGAACCCCGGGCGCGACTATCCCGACCGCCCGGCCGCCTTCGGGAGCGCGCCGCGCGATG
>CAXUEN010000405.1:863-2562 GCA_964249945.1 uncultured Caulobacteraceae bacterium
CACCCGGCCGGACTGCGCGCCCTATCACGACCTGCCCGGCGGCGCCCTCGACCCCGGCGAGGACGATGCGACCGCCCTGGTGCGCGAGTTCGGCGAGGAGACGGCCCTCAGGGTCCGGCCGGTCCGCCGGCTCGGACGCGCCCGCCAGTACCTGGTGAAGACCGACGGCCAGGTCGCCAACAACCTGTGCGCCCTGTTCGAGGCGGCCGTGGTGGGCGAGGAGGCAGGCCTGAAGATCGAGGCGGACCACGACCTCGTCTGGCTGGAGCCGCTGGACGCCCTGCGGCGGCTCCGCCACGACGCCCACGCCTGGGCCGTCGCCGCCTGGCTTCGCACTGGCGGGGTTTGAACGAAGCGGCGCGCAGCGGGTTCTTCGCCGGAGGAGGTCCCACATGGCCCAGGACGACGACCACGCGCAGATCGCCAGCGACTTCAATGCCGCGGTCAACATGGCCCCCGCCGAGCTTGAGCGCTGGCTCAAGACCGAGGAGTCCCGCTCGGTCGGCTGGGCCGGCGGCGAGGCCAAGACGGAGCCCGGCGGCGCGGAGTCGGTCGGCCACAAATCCGGCGCCCACATCGTCGCCATCAAGCGCAAGGCCAAGGCCGAACTCACCGACGCCGACTACGCCCACATGAAGAAGGTGGTCGGCTACGTGCATCGCCACATGGCCCAGAGGCCCTCCGGCGATGTGGAGCACAGCCGCTGGCGCTATTCCCTGATGAACTGGGGCCACGACCCCGCCCAGCGCTAGCGCGCCCGCCTGAAGATGAACTCGTGGTCGCGCCAGGCGCCCACGGGAAAGGCGTACTCGCCGACCCGGCTGAAGCCGCAGCGGGCGTAGAGCGCCTGGGCCTTGAGGTTGCCGGACCAGACGCCGAGCCAGAGCGGGCCCGGCCCCTGCGCCTCCATCCACCCCAGCGCGGTCTCCAGTAGCCGGCGGCCGAGCCCCAGCCCCTGCGCTGAGCGCACGACGTAGAGCCGGTTCAGCTCGATGTCGCCGGGCCGCACGTCGGGATGGGGCAGGTGGCACGGGCCGGCGTTGGCGTAGGCCAGCGCCGCGCCCCTGCGCTCCGCCACCCAGGTGGCCTGGCGGGCGTCCGCCAGCTTCCGGTCGAACACGGCCCTCGTGTAGGTCTCGGCCATGAAGGCCGCCAGATCCTCCGGCGGGTAGGGGATGGCGAACCCCTCCAGGAAGGTCTCGCGGAACGTCTGGCGGCCGAGCTGGAGCAGCGCTTCGGCGTCCGCCGGGCCGGCCCGGCGCAGGGTGATCTCGAGCATCGGCCGGGTTTAGCGAGGGGGCCTGCGGCGTGCTAGAGCGGGGCGGCCGTCTTGCTGGAGCGTGACGCCTTTGAGTCTGCCGGTCTTCACCCATAGCGACATGCAGGGCCACGTCCCGGGCGCGGGCCACCCGGAGCGGCCCCAGCGCCTGGGCGCGGTGATCGACGCCCTGACCGACAGCGACCTGGATCTCGACTGGGCCGAGGCGCCGCTCGCCTCCCGGGCCGAACTCGAGCGGGTGCATCCGGCCGCCTATGTCGAGCGCCTGTTCGCCGCCGCGCCCGAGCGCGGGACCGTCGCCCTCGATCCGGACACCACCCTGTCGCCCGGCAGCGTGCCTGCGGCGCTGCGGGCGGCGGGCGCGGTCTGCGCGGCGGCGCGGCGGGCGGCGGCGGGCGAGCTCGATCGCGCCTTCTGCGC
>CAXUEN010000406.1:0-2556 GCA_964249945.1 uncultured Caulobacteraceae bacterium
GAGATGGTGGACATCGCGGTGGAGCGGCGCCCCTACGCCGCCTGCCTGGTGCCCGAGCGGCGCGAGGAGGTGACCACCGAGGGTGGCCTCGACGTAATCAAGGGCTTCGCCGCCGTGGCCGCGGCGGCGCACCGGCTGCGCCAAGCCGGGGCTCGGGTCTCGCTCTTCGTGGAGGCCTCAGCCGAACAGATCGTTGCCTCCGCCGAGGCCGGCGCGGCGGTCGTGGAGCTGCACACCGGCGCCTATTGCGAGGCCGTGCGCCATGGCGACGAGCCCCGGGCGGCACGCGAACTGGACCGGCTGCGGGCGACGGCGGCGCAGGCCCAGGCGCTCGGCCTCGAGGTTCACGCCGGCCACGGGATCGACTACGCCACGGTGAAGCCCGTGGCCGCCATCGCCCAGGTGGCGGAGCTGAACATCGGCCACTTTCTCATCGGCGAGGCCATCTTTGTGGGCCTGCAGGCGGCCATCTCCCAAATGCGCGCCCTGATGGACGCAGCCCGGCTCGGGCCGGCGGCATGATCGTCGGCATAGGCTCAGACCTCACCGACATCCGACGCATCGCCGACTCTCTGGACCGGTTCGGCGACCGCTTCGTCCAGCGCATCTTCACCGAAGTCGAGCGCACCCGCTCAGAGCGCAAAGGCGACCGTGCGGCCAGCTACGCCAAGCGCTTCGCCGCCAAGGAGGCTTGCGCCAAGGCGTTGGGCACCGGTATCCGTCGCGGCGTGTTTTGGCGCGACATGGGGGTGGTGAACCTGCCCTCAGGCCAGCCGACGGTCGCCCTGACCAACGGAGCGCAGGCGCGGCTGGAAGCCCTGCTGCCGCCGGGGACCACGCCCCGGATCCATCTCAGCCTCACCGATGAGCCGCCTTACGCCCAGGCCTTCGTGGTGATCGAGGCCGTGCCGGCCTAGCCCTCTCACCCGTCCGAGGCGTCTCCCGCCAGCCGGCCATCGAATCCGCCGGCGCGAGGGAGGCGGTCAGGCCCGGCGACTCGATGCCGAACAGGTTGATCAGGCCGCCGACGCCATGGCGCGCAGGGTCCGTCGATCCGGAAGTCCGCCGGCGGCTCGCCGGGGCCGGAGAGCTTGGGCCTCACGCCGGCATAGCCCAGGGCGAGCCGGCCGTCCTCCAGTCCCGGCCAGTAGGCGCGCACGGCCGCGTAGACGGGCTCCACCCTCTCCGAAACGACCCGGTAGTCGATGGCCTCCACCCACTCCACGTCCGGGCCGAAGCGCGCGTACCCCGCCAAGTCGAGGGTCAGGTGCACGCCCAGCCGCCGGCCTTCGGGACCGAGCAGATCAGCCTGGAGAACGGCGCATGTTCGGTCCGGGCGAAGTAGCTGCCCTTGGTCAGGTGCAGCCGCGGTATGTGAGCGGGCTCCAGGCCCGCTAACCACGCTGCGAGGCTGGCGGCCTGCAGGCCCGCCGAGTTCACCACCACCCGGGCGAGCAACTGCACTTTCCCTTGAAGGCCACGGCAAGGGCCGCCGGCTTCGGCGTGATGGCCGAGACCTCCGCGCAGAAGGCGAACACCGCGCCGAGCGCCTAGACCTCTCCCTGCAGGGACAGCATGTAGCCGTGGGCGTCCAGGATACCGGCGGAGGGCGACAGCAGGGCCGCGTGCGCGCGCAGCGCCGGCTTCAGCGCCGTGGCCTCGGCCCGCTGAGAGGCCGCAGGTCGTCCACCCCGCTGGCGCCCGCGGCCTCGGCGATGGCGTCGAGCTGGGGGATCTGACCGGGCCTGCTCGCCACGATCAGCTTGCCGCAGCGCCGGTGCGCCACCCCATGTGCGCGGCGCAGGCGTAGAGCCGTTCGCGGCCTTCGACGCACGCCCGGGCCTTCAGCGATCCCGGGGGGATAGTAGAGGCCGGCGTGGACGACTTCACTGTTGCGCGAGCTGGTCTGCGAGCCGATGGCCCTCGCCACCGCCAGGCCGACCACGCCCGCGCCCACCACGAGGATCTCGACGGACTCCATACCAGGTTCAGGCGTCCCGCCGCGCTGCGGACGCGGTCACCTGGAGCCGCGCACGAACAGGCCGACGGTCAGGCAGAGGCCCAGCACCACCACGAACCCGCGGATCAGCCGCTCGTCCACCCGTCGCAGCAGCTGGGCGCCGCCATAGCCGCCGATCACCGCGCCGACCGCCAGAATCGCTACCCGCATCCAGGGGATGCCGGGCGTGAACAGAAAGATCAGCACCGCGGCCGCATTGATGACGCTGGCCAGCACGTTCTTGCTCGCTGCCGCGATCCGGACCGCTAGCCCCGCCGCCGTCAGGGCCGCCAGCATCAGGAACCCTATGCCGCCTCCGAAATAGCCGCCATAGACCGCGATCAGGAACTGCAGCGTGCCTGCGATCCTGGGACTCAGCCCCTTCGCCACCGCCTCGGGCTTCCGGAAGAAGCTGCCATAGGCGAAAAGCCCGGTGGCGAACAGCACCAGCCACGGCACCATGCGGGCGAAGAAGCTGGGCGGGGTGGACAGCAGCAGCACCGCCCCCACAGCGCCCCCACCTAGGCTGATCAGCATGAGGGTGCGAAAGCTCAAGC
>CAXUEN010000407.1:0-2556 GCA_964249945.1 uncultured Caulobacteraceae bacterium
CCCCTTCGCCGAGGACGTCACCGCCACCCGCGGGAAGGCGGCCGGCCGGCGGGATATCTTCTTCAGGGTCTCCTCCGCACGGGCCTGCGCCTCCGCCGGCTTCAGCTTGTCGGCCTTGGTGAGCACCACCTGGTAGGACACCGCCGACAGGTCCAGCGCGTCCAGCGCCTCGCCGTCCACGTCTTTCAGTCCGTGGCGGGCGTCGATCAGCAGGTAGACGCGCTTCAGGTTCGGCCGCGCCCGCAGGTAGGCGCGGCCGAGGTTCTGGAACTTCTTCGCTTCAGACCGCGACACCCGCGCGAAGCCGTAACCCGGCAGGTCGGCCAGGCGCAGCCGCTCGTCCACCAGGAAGAGGTTCACCTCGCGGGTGCGGCCGGGTGCATTGGACACCCGCGCCAGCTCGTGCTGGCCGGTCAGCGCGTTCAGCAGGCTGGACTTGCCGACGTTGGAGCGCCCGGCGAAGGCCACCTCCGGCAGGTCCGGCGGCGGCAGCTGCTCCACCTTCGCGCAGCCGAGCAGGAAGCTGGCGGGCCGCGCGAACGAGACCCGCGCCGCCTCCATCAGCTCAGGCGAGAAAATCTCGTCCACGCCTACCCTCTCCGCTCATCCCGGCGAATGCCGGGAGCCAGATCGTAAGGGCACCACGAGGAGGTCGCCATGGCTCAAAGACCGCGCCCTTGATCTAGGTCCCGGCATTCGCCGGGATGAGCGGAGTTAAGGTGCTTGCAGTCAGGTCTTCACCGCCACGGCCTTGCCGCCGCTCCCACGGAGCCGGGCGATCAGGTCGTCTATCGGGTTGGCGACCCGGTACTTGTGCATCATGAAGTACTGCTGCGCCACGGTGAAGACGTTGCTGGCCACCCAGTAGACCACCAGCCCGGACGGCGTATGACTGAAGAAGAACAGGAACATGACCGGCATGAACTGCATCAGCATCTTCTGGGACGGGTCGGTCACCGCCTGCGGGCTCATGTTCTGGCTGAGCCACATGGTGATGCCGTACAGGATCGGATACACGCCGATGTGCAGCGGCCCGTCCAGGAACCCGCCGATCAGCGGCACGGTCGCGGGGTTGAAGGGCAGCAGGCCGAACAGGTTGACAAAGGTGGTGGGGTCCGGCGCCGACAGGTCGCGTATCCAGCCGAAGAAGGGCGCGTGCCGCATCTCCAGCGTCACATAGAGCACCTTGTACAGCGAGAAGAAGATCGGGATCTGCACCAACAGCGGCAGGCAGCCCATCAGCGGGTTGATCTTCTCCCGCTGGTAGAGCTGCATGGTCTCCTGCTGGGTTTTGGCCGGCTCCTTCTCGTTCTTCTTCTTGATGGCCTCGATCTCCGGGGCCAGCTTCTTCATCTTCGACATCGACTCGTAGGACTTGTTGGCCAGCGGGAACATTGCTCCGCGCAGGATCAGCGTCAGCAGCAGGATGGAGACGCCGAAGTTGCCGACATAGCCGTGGATGGTCTCCAGCAGCCAGAAGATCGGCCGGGTGAAGAACCAGAAGTGCCCCCAGTCCACCGCGTCGTCGAAGTGGGGGATGCCGAGCGCACTTTCATAGCTCGCCAGCTCCGACACCCTCTTGGCCCCGGCGAAGACGTGGACGGTCGAACCTGCCGTGGCGCCGGGCGCGAGCGTCTGGATAGGCCCGACCTCGTCGGCCTCATAGACGTTGACACCATTCACGTCGTCGGCGCGGAACTGCGCCTTGATCGGCGTGCGCTGGTCAGGGGCGAGCGCCGCCAGCCAATACTTGTCGGTGATGCCGAGCCACCCGCCGGTGGAGTTGAAGCCGGTGTCGCCCTGCTTCTTCCAGGCCTTGAAGGTGATCATCCGAAGCTCGCCGGCCAGCGAGCCGATGGCGCCCTCATGGATGATGTTGGTCTTGGCCAGCTCCGGCTCGCCCTGGCGCTGGACGGTGGCGTAAGGCGCCAGCTTCACGGGCGCAGCGCCGTGGTTGACCACCTGGTCGGCCACGGTGAACATGTACTTGTCGTCCACCGAAATCGTGCGGGTGAAGGCCAGGCCCGCGCCGTTGTCATAGGTCAGGGCGATCGGGTGACCTGGTGACAGCGCGCCCGCCCCGGTCTGGGTCCACTGGGTCAGCGGGCCGGGCGTCGCCACGGGCCCGGTCCAGCCGAAGTCTGCGAAGTAGGCCTGCTTGGCGCCTTCGGGGCGAAACAGCTCCACCGGCGGCGAGGTCTTCGAAATCGTGGTGCGGTAGTCCTTCAGGAACAGGTCGTCGAGCCGGCCGCCCTTCAGCGCCACCGAGCCCTGCAGCGCCGGCGTGTCGATGGCCACCCGAGGCGAGGCTTTCAGCGCCTGGTCGCGGTTGATGTAGGCCGCCGCGCCCGGGGCGGCGAGCGCCGCCTGTTGCTGCTGCACGGCGGCGGCCTTCTGCGCCGCCTCGCGCGCCTTCTCGCGGGGCCCCATGAAGAAGACCTCGTAGGCGATCAGCAGGGCGAACATGGCGACCATGAATATCGTCGTGTTGCGCGAGTTCTCTTTATCCATCTGAGGCGCTTGGCTCGGCAGCGGGGGCGGTGGGCGGCTTGGGGG
>CAXUEN010000408.1:0-2554 GCA_964249945.1 uncultured Caulobacteraceae bacterium
GGCCGAGCGCGCTCCGCGTGCTGCTGGTCAACCTCGGCCTGCTGCTGGCCGCGCCGCTCTTGCCGCTCATGGCGGTGATACCCATCGCGCCCGGCCTGATCGCCATGATCGAGCTGGACTGGCGCACCTCGGACTACACCTACATGGCGCTCTCGCCCGTACTGGCGCTGGTCTACGTCATCGCCATGTGCCTCCTCACCGTGGTGGTGAAGTGGGGCCTGCTCGGCCGTGTGAAGCCCGGGCGCTACTCGCTGTGGAGCTGGTTCTACGTCCGCTTCTGGTTCGTGCGGCAGCTCGGCCTGCTGGCGCTCGAGCTGCTGCACCCGATCTACGCCACCTTGTACGTGCGCCCCTGGTACCAAGCGCTGGGCGCCAAGGTAGGTAGGCGTGCGGAAATCTCCACCGCCACCTCGGTCGTGCACGATCTGATCGACATCGGCGAGGAGAGCTTCATCGCCGACGGCGTGGTGTTCGGCGCCGCGCGCCTGGAGCCCCGCGCCATCAACCTGGAGCGCACGAGGATCGGCCGGCGCACCTTCATCGGCAATTCCGGCCTGCTGCCCACCGGCGCGGACGTCGGCGAGGAGGTGCTGATCGGGGTGCTCTCCAAGCCGCCGGAAGACCGAGCGGGCGCGCTCCAAAACGGCTCCACCTGGTTCGGCTCCCCCGCCATCCGCCTGCCCCGCCGCCAGAGCTTCGCGGTGTTCGACGAGGGCGCCCGCTTCCGCCCTTCCAAGCGCCTGGTCGCCACCCGCTTGGCCATCGAGTACGTGCGCATCACACTCTCGCTCACCGTATTCATCGCGCTGTTCAGCGCGGTGCTGTCCATCGTCGGCGACCTGTCGGACAAGCAGCACGGGGCGCTGCTGATCGCGTTGTTCTTCCCCTTCCTCTACATCTGGTTCGCCGTGGCCGCGGGCGCCTTCGTGGTCGCTTTGAAGTGGCTGGTGGCCGGGCGCTACGAGCCGGTGACCAAGCCGCTCTGGGGCCCCTTCGTGTGGAAGACCGAGATGGTCACCTCCACCTACGAGAACCTGGTGGTGCCGCTGCTGCTGGAGCCGCTCCGCGGCACCCCCTACATCAACATCTACCTGCGCCTGCTCGGCTGCCGCATCGGCAAGCGCGTGTTCACCGACACCACCGACATCACCGAGCCGGACTTGGTCAGCGTCGGCGACGATGCGGCCCTGAACGAGAACGCGGGGCTGCAGACCCACCTCTTCGAGGACCGGGTAATGAAGGTCTCCTCGGTCACCATAGGCCGCCGCGCCACGGTGGGGTCGCTGGCCATCGTTCTGTATGACGGGGTGATCGAGGACGACGCCCAGCTCGGCGACCTGTCGGTGCTGATGAAGGGCGAGACCCTGCCCGCCGGCACCTCGTGGGAGGGCTCGCCGGCCCGGCCGGCGCGAAGCTGAGCCCCTCCTCTCCCTCCCCTGGAGGGGGAGGGAAGCCGCGCCCGCAAGCCGAACGCAGTATCCGAGCTGGACTTAAGGAGCACCACCGTGCCCGGAGCCTTCATCTGCGGCGCAGTTCGCACGCCCGTCGAGCGATATGGCGGCGCGCTGGAGCGCTGCTGACCAAGCGGCAGGCGGGACCGGCATCGATATCGCCCGCGCCGTCTCCCCGCCCGCTCGACGGCGTGGTAGCGTGCGGCCACGACGTGAGGGGACGCGCCGCAGGGAAGGACCCCGTGCCGACCGAGCTTCCCATCCGCCCGCACTATCCCACGCCCGCCGCCCGGATGGCCGACCTGGTCATCCATCTGGTCGGGCTGGTCACCGCGCTGTTCGGGGGCGGCGTCCTGCTGGGGCTGGCGCTTGGGCTTGGGCGGCTGAGCCAGGCCGGAGCGGTGGGCGTCTATGCGGGGGGCCTGCTGCTGATGCTGGGCTTCTCCACCGCCTACAACTTCGCCACCGAGCGGCGGCGGCCGCTGTTCCGCCGCTTCGACCATGCCGGCATCTTCCTGATGATCGCCGGCTCCTACACGCCCTTCACCACCCACGTGCTGACCGGCGTCTGGGCCTGGGGCATGACGGCGGCGGTGTGGTCGATCGCGCTGCTCGGCGCGCTCGGCAAGCTGTTCCTGCCGGAAATGGGGCGGCGGGTGTGGATCGGGCTCTACCTGGCGCTGGGCTGGATCGTGCTGGTGGCGCTGAAGCCCATCGTGGAGGGACTGTCCTGGGTCACCCTGCTGCTGTTGGCGCTGGGCGGAGTGGTCTACACCACGGGCGTCCTGTTCTACGTGAACAAGCGGCTGAAGTACTACCGCGCCATATGGCACGGCCACGTGGTCGCGGCCGCGGGCGTGCACTGGGTGGCGATCCTCACCGGCGTGGTGCTCGCCTCAGCGCATTAGGCGGCCTCAGAGCAATCAGGCCTTTTCCATGTTTAGGCTCGTGAAGATTACGTAATCTGTGGCTCGCCCCGCCCTCGTCAGTATTACGGAAGCTTAACCTACATTTCGGGTTTGTAACTGGAGCCGCAAGTCTGCGACCGGCATCCGCTGCGCCCATGTTGCGGGGACAGCGTCGATGAGCGTCTTGGTGTTGGT